>CAZOSH010000001.1:0-24619 GCA_964582395.1 uncultured Oscillospiraceae bacterium
TAATTAAAAGGTTGCCCACGCCCGGCAAACCAAACACCTGCTCCACCACGATGCTGCCATCAGTCTGTCATTGTTTTGCACCAATCGCAGCTGCGGTCCCATCTGCAATGCTACCGCCCGGGTCAGCTCAAGGTCGTGAAGCTTGCTTTCAAAGCGGTCGCAAAGGGTCAATATATCCCGCACAGCCTGAGCATCCTCGGGTAAGCCGCTTTGCTCTGCTTTTTCTTTCAGTGCAGGGATGGTTTCCTTGTAAATATCTCCGAGCTTGCCCTTGCCCGCCATTATGTAAAGTGTCAAAAGGCGGAAGTTTTGCAGATTATGCTCATAAAGCTGATCTAAAAGGGCAATATCACGAAGCAGTATCACCTGCTGCTCCTCCAGACCTTCCGTAAGCTTTTCCACGCTTTTTTCCGCCTTGTCATATTTGAGTTTGAGTGCTGTGACACGGGTTTTTCCTTTGCCCAACAGCTTGCCTACAAAGCCTTCCTTTTCCTGTTCAAAATCCTTTAATTCACCTGCAAGAGCCGAAAGCATATCACCCACTTGCCCCAACTCCTTGGCGCGTACATTGTCAAGGGCGGACGCGGCAAACTCCGCAATTGCCGTCTGCGCCTCACCCCCGTAGTGCAAGACGCTTTCGGCATCGGCAATGTCAATTTGAGCGGCAAGACAAGACAGCTTTTCTTTTTCCTGCTCGGTCAGGTCGGCGGTATTCAGATAATCGGGGCTATTATAAACTTCCTGCTCGGCGGCGGTAGTCTGCTCATTCATAACATGACCCTCCAATTTAATGTTTGTCAATAAGTCGGTTTGCCTGAAGCAAGGCTTTTATGGCTGTGATCTCGGCATTTATATCCATTGCCCGCAGGAGAAAGAGATCATCCTGCAGCTTTTCAAATGCCGCCCCCATTTGCTCCAGCATTGCGGCGCTTTTTTCCATAGTCTGCACGATGTTACGCCCTTTTGGGTTTTGCTTTTCCATACGGCAATATTCCTCTGCAAGTCTTAGGGCGGCGGGCAGATAGAACCGCACAAACCGCCGCAGTCTGTCATTCTCGTGGGGGTGTGTCTCGCCCCAAGCCAAAAGACCTCGGGCGGCATCGTCAATGCGATATATGCTTTGTCTCACCTGCGGGTCTTGGGTGCTTTCCGCGGCGGCGTACAGCTTGGCGCGGAGCTCTTGCCCGTTTTCAAGCAGCTCGGATCGTGGAGCATCCGCTCGGTACACCACTCTTTTGGGAAGCAGAGATGATAAAAGCAGATAAACCGCTCCCGCGGCAAGCCCTGCGCTCAGAAAACTGAAAAAATCCGTCATAGGAAAGCAGATCCCGTAGCATAACACTACTATGCCCACAGAATAAATGGGCAGTACGCTCTTTTCGGTGACCGCCCTGTATTTTTCGGGCGGGGTGTTTTTCCCCACATTGCACCTCCTTTTTGCCTTTATTTTATATATTATTCAAAATACTATGATTTAATTAAAAAATGTGCTATACTTAACCCGTAACCCACCGCCAAAGGAGAATTATTATGTATAAATTGGGAACTATCGGATTTGGAAATATGGGCAGCGCGATTCTTGCAGGCGCTGTCAGTGGAAATATTGCCGCGGCGAGAGAGATCGCCGTCTTTGACCTGTCCCCCGACAAGCAGCAGGAATGCCGCGATAAGGGATATGCCCTGCTCAGCAGCGCTCTTGATGTCTTTGAAAACTGTGAAATGGTGCTTTTTGCCGTCAAGCCTCAGGGAATGGAAGGTCTGCTCTCTCAGCTTAAAGAGGCAAAAAAGCCTTACCCCACTATAATCAGCATCGTTGCGGGCTATCCTTCCTCAAAGATCCGCGCATCTCTTGACGGAGTTCACGTTGTCCGCGTAATGCCCAATACCCCCCTGCTGTTGGGTTGCGGCGCTACCGCCCTTTGCGCTTGCGAAGGAACCACCAATGATGAGCTTTATGCTGCCGAAAAGCTTTTCTCGGGCTTGGGCGAGACCTGCATTATCGGCGAGGATAAGATGAATGAGATAATTGCCATCAACGGCTCTTGCCCCGCCTTTGTTTATTACTATATCGAAGCCCTTTCCCGTTGGGGTGAAAGCGTGGGACTTAACTATGACGATTGTCTGCGTCTGTGCGCCAAGACCTTTGAGGGCAGTGCAAAAATGATCCTGCAGGGCGATGTTCCTCCCGCAGAATTGATCCGCCACGTCTGTTCCCCCGGCGGCACTACCATTGCCGCAATGAATGTGCTTGAAGAAAGAAACGCCGCGGTGATACTGCAAGATGCAGCAAAGGCTTGCACAGAAAGAGCATATGAATTAGGAAAGATGTAAAAATAAAATTGCGTCTTTCTCCGTGAATACTGCAGAACTGCCGTTGCGCCGTACACAGAGTACTGCCACAACGGCAGTTTTTTGTCTCACGAAGAAATCCATCAATTTTACGATAGTGAGACGAAGCATGGCGTAGAAACAACGCACCTTTCTCCGCGAATACATCGCATTGTTCGCTCGCCGTACAAAAAGTACTGTCTTCGCTCACGTTATTCGTCTCGCGAAGAAATCTGTTTTTTTCGAATCAATGTAAATCGCGTCTTTCTTCTCGACGGGACGCAGAGGGCTGCATCCCCTACATCAGCCCCACTTGTCGTGCGCCGTACACTGTACAGTCTCGACTGTCCATAAACAGCTTGCTTTGCTCGCAGTGAATAGATAAGAGAGAAAAGGCGTCGGCAAAGTCGACGGATTGATTTGCAATCCCTCACCGCCTTCGGCGGAGCTCCCTTTGCACAAGGGAGCCAAGACGGTGTCGCTACGCGACGGAATTTGTAGGGGAGGCAGCCCTCTGCCTCCCGTCTGTCTGCAATTCATTTAATAAAAATTGTAAATAATTTGTGAACGGAAAATCCCCGATTTTTGTCAAAAATCGGGGATTTTTTTCATTTCTTTGTAACCTTTTCAAAGCTTTTGTAACCCTTTTGTTTCCGTTGTAAATCCTTTGTTTCCATTGTTACTTTTTTGTGATTCTTTTGTAATTCTTTTGTTGTTGTCAGGCTTTTTCTTTTGTTATAAACTGAAGCCGCAAACAAAAAACACCCCGACGGGAAAGGAAAAACTATGAAAAAAGATATCTTCAAGGCACTGATAATTTCCACATTAATTTTATCATTGATATTTACTCTGCTTGCCTGCGCGGGCGAGGATAATTTTACACCAAGCGGAACTTTACCCAATACACCCGTGCAAGATCAGGAAAAAGGCGAAAACAACCCCGATAAGCCTTCCACCCCCGGCACCACCGATAAGCCTACAGACCCCGCCACCCCCGATGTGCCGGTTACCCCCTCCGATCCCGCTGACCCCGGCGATCCCATTGTACCGGTTACCCCTTCCGACCCCGAAAAGTCGAGCGCGTCTGCAATACCCGATACCCCCGCCGAGCCTTCTGCGGCGGTTGAGCAAAAACCTGACCAAAAGACTTTGGATATTCTTGCCTCAACCACTAAGCGGGATTTTGAAAACATAATTAAAGGTGGGCTTGCAAGCACATTGGTATCACTTGCCGACGGTACAGTATGGGGCATTGACGAGGATAATGATGTGGGGTTTACCCTCCGCAGCAGCAAGCCCGCAATAAAACTGTCGGTTTCACCGGGCGCGGCCATAGTTTTCTGCGGCAATGATACTTACAAAGGATTGTCCAATGTGGTGGATGCCTACAGCGAACAACGGGCTATGGGCGGTTGGATACTTCAAGACAACGGTGATCTGTGGGTGTGGAACAGAGATGGCGTGACTGTCTATGACCCCGTAAAGATCGCAGAGAACATTGCAGAATATTTTCAGGATCAAAAGGTTGCAATTACCACGGATGGAGACCTTGTGTACATAGATTACCAAGCGCAGGCGGGAAAGCTTGTTTCCTCAGAGATAACAAAGCGGATGGATAATGTAAAGACTTATTCCCAAGGCCTTGCCATAGACAGCAATAATATGGTTTGGAGAATAAATGAGGGTAAAGCCGTAAAAATGCTTTCCCACGGCAAGACTATTGCAAATGAGAATTATGTAATTACCGAGCATAATGAGCTTTGGTATATTCCCTATTCGGGGTATCCTCGTATGATATCCGAAAATGCGGCGGAGCATTACGGAGGTGAATATAATGTGATCCTTACCCCAAAGGGAGCGCTTACCTATACAGCAGAGGAAAAGACCCAACTGATTGCCGAAGATGTTGCCCGTGTTTTCAGCCCATCGACCTTTATAGATAAAACGGGAAGTCTGTATCGGTATGACTTTGAATCCAAGGAAAAAAACTTGATAGATATCAATGTTGTCCATTACGAGTCGGGCTACTACATAAAATCCGATGCTACACTTTGGGAGTTCTGCTACGAAAACGGCAAGCTTTCAAATACAACGCAGGTTCTTGACAATGTACTTATGCCCGACACATCTGCCCCATATCAGCCTTCTGCGGAGACACTTAAGCTTCTTGCAAGCACAACACCAAAGGATTTTGAAAGAATAATACAGGCGGGCTTTGACTACGTGCTTTTAGTTGCCCGTGCCGACGGCACGGTATGGGGTGGCTATGTTGATGAAAATAATGATATCCGACAGATGAGTTCAATGCCTGCTTTAAAGTTTATTGCGCGGCAATACGGACTGAATACTCTGAATGTTGACGGCACTTTCAAGCGTGCTGACGGTTATGTTTTTACCGATGTTGTGGATGCTGATGCCGATGTGTGGGACGGATGGGTAATAAAGTCCGATGGCAGTCTTTGGACATGGTATAAGATAAGCAACGGACAATTCATCGGAATACAAACAGAGCCGGAAAAAAATGCCAAAAATGTTAAAGTGTATTATCCCGATCAAGATTGGTATCTTACTCCTGACAATGACCTGATGATGATTACTTCAAAGATCAGTGAAGAAGGCATTCCCGTTGCAAAGCTTTTGCTGAAAAATGTAAAGACCTGCAGTGGTATTTTGATTCTTGACAATAACAATATGCTTTGGGTTCGGACCGCAGATGGCGTGAAGCAGGCAATGGCAAATGTGAAAAGTTTACACCACGGTGAATATATAATAACCGAAGACAACATTCTTTACTATGTTCGCAGCTCTGAGGATATAGTGAAAGTTCGTGAGAATATAAGAGACATAGTCTCGTTTGGCGCTGATGGATACT
This sequence comes from uncultured Oscillospiraceae bacterium, assembly GCA_964582395.1. Taxonomy (GTDB): domain Bacteria; phylum Bacillota; class Clostridia; order Oscillospirales; family Butyricicoccaceae; genus RGIG3513. The sequence goes on from CAZOSH010000001.1 coordinate 5,201, forward strand.
GTCAAATTACTACGAACAATGAAATCTATTACGGAAACAAAAAACTTGCGGATGACTGCCGATATGTGATCTATGCCCCGGGGGCATACCAAATAAAATATATGGATAATAAGGGCAATGCGTGGTTTTTAGATGAAAAAACCGGAGAAAAACACCTTGCCGTTACCGATGCGGTTTATGCCTGCGGTATAGAAGCAGTTACCTATTGTATAAAGGCTGATGCAACATTGTGGATAAGCTGGTATGAAAACGGTGAGCTTTGTTCAAAGCAGATCCTTGACAATGTATTGATGCCGGGGCAGACACCCGAGCAGCCCGCGCAGTCCGAAAATCCTGCAACTCCCGTGTCTCCCGCTACACCCTCGGATATTGGCTTTTTTGCCACAACAACAGATATACAATAAAAAGGTAGTGATAAAGATGAAAAGATCAATTGCAATTATTGCAGGGGCGCTGCTCTTGTGCGCTGCAGGCGTGGGCATCGTCGCCCGTCTTCGCAGAAACACCTATGATTTTTAACTGACTTTTTCGTGTGTTCTCCTTTCTCTTTTCCCCTATATAAGCAAAGCCTCAGGTATAGTGCCGGGGGCTTTGCTTATAAAAAGTAGTTGACAAGTGTAAACCTGACTTTATACAAACCCATACAATCAAGAGGTGAGCATTATGAACAAGATAAATCTTTCCGAAAGTGAATGGAAAATAATGAAACTGCTCTGGAGCGAAAGCCCCCGTACATTAAAGGAGCTTGTAGAGCAGCTTGAAGAAGAAACAGGCTGGACAAAAGCGACCGTTTTCACCCTGCTTAAGCGCCTTATAGCAAAGGATGCGGTAAGGATGGAGGATGACGGAAGCCACCACCAGTATTATCCCGCCGTTTCACGCAATGATGCCCAAGCCGAGGAGACAGTATCCTTCCTTTCCCGAGTTTATGACGGAAGCGTGGGACTGATGATGTCGGCGCTTACCTCGAGACATAGTCTGTCAGAGGAGGAAATTGCCGAGCTGCACAAGATTCTCGACGAGGCAGAGAAGAAAAAGAGAGGTTAATATGGCAAAATACCTTATTACATTAAGCATACTTATGGCGGCGGTCATTCTGCTTCGCGCCGTTTTCAAAAACAAGCTGTCCGCAAGGCTTGTCTATGCTCTGTGGCTTGTTGTGCTGATAAAAATGTGTCTGCCCTTTTCACTTTTTGAATTGGAGCTTGATCTGCCCGAAGGTATGAACTTTCTTTCAGCCGAGCAGCCCTCCGTATCTCAGCCCGATAACTCTGTGGTTTTGCCCGATGAGCCCAGTGCAGATATACCCGAAGTGACTCTGCCCAATCAGGGCGGCACTTTGGTTGACCCCAACGGCCCCACCGAGCCCCAAAATCCCGAAATAAACACAGACCCCGATGTGGGCGGAACAGTTCCTTCTGTGCCCGAGGGACCCGATAACCTTGACGATCCCGCAGAGCCTGACACCCCCGAGCTGCCCACACCCTCACTTCCTCAGACCCCCCAAGACACTCAAAGCCCCGATCAGTCGGTTATAGTCAATAAGCCCGATGTCCAAACGGGAACGCAGACAAAAACAGCGGTCAGCCTTCCCGATGTTTTGAATGCTGTCTGGCTTTGCGGCGCTTGCGCTCTTGGACTGTGGTTTGCAGTGACGGGAATCATATATTTTGTCAGTCTGCGCCGCGGCAGAGTTTTCATCGAAGGAATCGGCAAGTATAGTGTATATCTTGCCCCCAATGCCGATACTCCCTGCCTTGCAGGTAAAAGCATATATCTGACACCTGAGGCAAACTCCGATATCCGCCGTCACCTTGCCATTGAGCACGAGCTTGTTCATCTGCATCACGGCGACCATATCTGGAGCGTAGTGAGAATTGTCGCCCTTTGCGTTTTTTGGTGGAATCCACTTATGTGGGTATCGGTAATACTTTCAAGACAAGACAGTGAGCTCGCCTGCGACGAAGCGGTTATGGAAAGAATATCCGAAGATGAGCGCATCCCCTATGCCCGTCTTATTGTGGATATGGTTCCCAAAAAGAAGCTTTATGCGGTAGGTCTCAGCGGAGGAAGCCTTAAAAAATGCATAGTTGCCCTGACCACAAGGCATAAAAGGCATATCGTTACCGCAATTTGCGTTGTGCTTGCAGTGGTATTTATTACGGGCTGCACATTGATAGGCGTAAGCGATAAAAAGGATTCCGACGGTATCAACAAGCCTGCCGAGCCGAATACCCCTGATCTCCCAACCCCGGGCGTTGGCACTAACGGTCAGCAGACCTTGGAAGAGCCGCCCGTAAACCCCGACGGACCCGATTCACCCACCGACCCTGACGACCCCAACAAGCCTGCCGAGCCTAATACTCCCGATCTGCCCACCCCGTCGCTGCCGCAGATCGACGATCAGCAACCGCCCGCAGATAATAACACAATTATAAACGTTGGCGAATATTCAATAACCTACGGCAAGCTGAAAGAGGATATTGAAAAAATTGAAAACTGGTTCCGTTTCTCCGCCTACGCAGATCTGCCTGCAGGAGAGTTTTCCTTCGCAAATCCATCGGAATTGGGAGACCGCGGTCTGCTGATAGCATATTTTGCCTTGGCTCAGGAGCACGATCTGCAGAAAAATGCCGACGGCACCTATAAGCTTGATGAAGAAAGCATAAAAGCCGTTTTGGACAGGCATTTTAAGAATTATAAGTTTAAGCTTACCGAAACTGCCGATGCCGTCAAAAAGATCACCGATGAAACCTATGAAAAGTATGCTCACAACTACGACATAAAAATATACGGTGTAACCGTCAGCGGAAACCACCTTTCCTTTACTGCCGAGTTTGAGACCTATGCCTGCATAAAAAAGACTTATACTCTCGAGTTTTATAACCGAGGTTACCGCTTTGTTTCGGCAACCGATGACCTGACCCACTCCGTTTTTACCGATGAGGAACAGGAACGATTAATAGGCTTGTTAAAGGGTTATGATTATTATTGGACCTTGGGCGACAGGGATCAAAATGAAGCTTTAAGGGGATATCTTTCTTCAAAGGGTCTTAAATACAGTCCCTCGGAGATGATGTTTGCCCTTGTGGATCTGACCAATGATAAAAAGCCTGAAATTATGGTCACCCTGCCCGATTGGCAGAGCAACGGCGCGCTGATATTTGAGTTTAAAGACGACAATGTAAACGTTAATGCTTATGAAATAAGCCATGTCGATTGGTCGGATGTCCGAGTCAACGGTACGGCTTCAATCCAAAATGGTGACCTGCCCGCCCGCGTATCAGCCGATATCAGAGGTGGCGTGCTGACAACAAAAAAGGTCACATCCATAGAATACGACCTTAAGACAACCACCCATAGGTATATGGTAGGGATTCAAACAGTCACCACCGATGAGTACAAAGAGGAAGAGGAGCTTTATAACAAAGCGCCCCGCGTGGCTTTTTACGCTCTTACCGAAGAAAATATCATCAAGGCGATAAACGGTGTTGATCCTGTCTCCGAAACGGTCACAGCCTCCACTACAGCGGTAAACCTCTTTGCTCACTACGGCAGACTTTATAATCAATGGGCAGAGCAGACGAATGCTCAGTGTGCTCCCGACTTTGATGCAGAGCAGCTTGGCAGAGACGCGACCCCCGAGGGAGAGGTATACTATTTCTACAGCCGAATGGCACTTGAAGATGAGTATATGATATTCACATCTCAAAGCGCATCAAGAGGCAAGGTGATAATTCCCTGTATCAATAAAAACGGCTTCACCCGCAACCTGGAGCTGACAGTTCCCAATGAATACCCCTACACCGCAATAAATCCCATTCTCTATGTAAGCGGTGGCGGCAGCGGTGAGTTTGGTGTGATACTGCAGCTGATAAACGGCGATGGGGTCACCTATCTCCGCTATGATAATTTCATAAATGGATTTGATCAGCGGCAATGGGATAAGCTTGAGTGCGTAGGCTTGTGGACTTTGCCTGAAAACCACTTTGAAACCGTCTACGGTCAGGCTATAAAGGAAATGTCAGCAAAACGGCTTGCAGAATACACCCCCGATGATTTTGAGAGTATTATTGAAGGGGGAGAAAATAAGAATATTATGGTTGCCCGTGCCGACGGAACTGTCTGGGGCGGAAATGTGGGAGCAGAGTTTACCTTCAAGGTTTTGTGTAATCTCATTCCCAAGCAGCTTAGAGCTGTCTATAGTATAATGTATGCTTGGGGCGAAGACGGAACCTTCTACCGCTCCGACGGATATGTTATTACCGATGTTGTGGAGATCAAAAACCGGACCACCGTCACAAAGTCCGACGGCAGTGTCTGGACTTGGAAAAGCACATCGGGCGGCTATTCCGCGCCCACCCTTGTGCAGCAGAGCGATAATACCTCTGATATCCCCAGCACCTACGTTCTTGACCAAGAGGGAAATTATTGGAAAAACGGCAAGCTGCTCCTGCAGAATGTCAAGGCTACGGCGGATTTGTTGTTCTTGACAGAGAACGGTGTTGTATGGAGGAGCAATAGCGGAGGTTTGTTGCCCGTACTGGATAATGTCGGTGAGATAATTTATATGCCCATGCTTGTCCACGGAACGGCAATTACCAACGACAGTGAGTTGTGGGTATTCCCCTGGCACTTTGAGCCCCTTCGTGAAGGCTATCCCATAAAGATACACGACGATGCAAAGACGGTATATAAGCATCAACTTAGCGACTTTGTTGTTATTGATAACGATGACAATATGTGGTATCTGCCCGAAACCTATATCAAAGAAACAGAGAGCTACACCTACCCTGCCGAAATGGTGGCAACCGATGTAAAATGGGTGGTCTCAAGCTATCTTCATCAGGTATTTGAGGGATCTATACATTCCGCAAATTACTATATTGACAGTCAAAACAGACTGTGGAAAGTAGATTTTGAAACCAAGCAAAAGACTCTTATCGCCACCGAGGTCTTAACGGCAAGAGTGATCGGCAAGAACAACGAGGCGGAAAGCGTTATCTATCTTCGCGCCGACGGCATACTGTGGCAGGATGATAATATATTACTTACCGATGTGAGAATGCCCGAGCCTTCCGCCAATGAGCCGGCTCCTCCCGAAAAGGTCTACGAAAGACCTACCCCCAAGACCGACAGCGATCTTGCGGTGGACAACCTATCTCTCAAGCAGGAGCTTTTGTCCCTCGTAAGCGAAGGCAGGCTGACCGACGGAACCCATACTGTTGAGGTAATGGGACTGTCCGAAACGGTTATTCTTACAGTTAAGGATAAAAAAATAGTCTCCGTTTCTGCAAAAGGTCAGAATGTTGAGCTGACCAAACAACCCGACTTGACCGATACGGCCAAATATTCTGCCAATGACAGCGTTATGATATTTTTTGAATATGATAATATGCTGATCTTCCAGAATATGCGCGGAGTCCCGGAAGGATTATATTACAGAGGAGATTACTTGATACTTTATGAAGGCGGAAGCAAAGAGATGCTTTCCGATGAATCGATCGCAGGGCATTCGGTATATCTTTTCATCAGTCTCTACAACGACGGAGGATTGATCTATCGCAGAATGCCCAATAGGATGCTGCGTTACGATCCGCTGGTGTTCAGCCTCGACGACGAAAAAGAGGTGGAAGAGGTTTATCTATACCTTAAAGGTGGCGAGCTTAAAGAGCAAGCAGTTCAAAACTCAATCTTTCACCTTACTGCCGAAACTACCTATAACAGGAGGTATAAGGAAATCTATCCCACTATGGAGGATTGGTTTGCCGCCTGCAAAAAGGAATACGATGAGGCTCTGAAAGCAGAAAACACCCCCGCAAGCTGAAAGACTATAACAAAAAGCGATTACCTGATAGCAGGTAATCGCTTTTTTAATGAATTACGCTTTCAGCGTACGCAGTACATTTAGCTTTTAGCTACGGCAAAGCCGTAATTTAGCTGCCGAAGGCAATTTAGCTTTCTCAGCTTTTAGGGGTTATCTTTTCCTTTGTTCCGTCGGGGCGGACGATGACCGTGTTGTCCAAAGTTGCACGCAGATTGCCCACATAGGCATCAATATATTCGCGGCGAAGCACAGCTCTTTCCTGCTGCTCCTCCTCGGTCAGCTCACGCTCTTTTGCAGCTCGTGCCAGCTCATTTATTCTGTCTATTTTCTTCTGATCCATCTTTATTCTCCCGATACTTTTATTCCCTTGGGTATATACAGGCTGGGGCTTGCCATCACACTGCCGATGGGCAGATTGAAGAAGGTGTCATTTCCAACCTTTTCTATATCACAAAGCATTCTGTTAAAATTACCCGCAATAATGATTTGATCTACGGGGGCGGTGACCTTTCCGCCCTCCACCTTAAAGCCGCTTGCCATAAGGCTAAAATCACCGGTCACGGGCTGTGCGCCTGCGTGCTGACCTGCAATTTCACAGATAAGCAGACCGTCGCCCATTTCACGGAGCATCATTTCGAGCGATGTGTCGCCCTCTTTTAGTATGAAGTTGGAGGGAGCAACACCGATTCCCGAGGCAGTGCCCGCTCTGCCCGCGTTGGAGGTGGACTTGACACCCGCCTTCTTTGCGGTCTTCAGGTTGTGGAGCAGTGATATAAACTTGCCCTTGTGGATAACGGGGGTGACCACGCTTGCCACGCCCTCATCGTCAAAGGGACGGGGGCTGTATTTGTGCAGGGGGTCGTCGGTTATGGAAACGCAGGGTGCGGCAATCATTGTGCCTTCCTTGCCGGCTAAGGGAGAAAGTCCCTTTTGAGCCGCTTCCGCAGAAAACTGTGAGCAGAAAATGCCCAGCATATCGGTTGCCACCTTGCTCTGCAGAATTATCTTATAATCCCCGCCTGCCACGGGTTTTGCGCCCAGCTTGGAGATTGCCATAGCGGTTGCGGTCTTCGCAAGCACCTTACTGTTTCGGGCATCGGCGCCGCTGAGATATGCAAAGCTGTCGCGCACCTCGTCACCCTCCCTTACAATGGGGCTGATAGCGGTGAAAAATGCACTCTTGGTATATGCGGAGTTTTGTCCCAATGTATTACAGATAAGTGTGGTCTGCTTAAAGGTGCTTGCGCCGTTGTAATCCATACGCAATACACGCTTGTCGCTTTCTAAAGCGTATTTCTCCGCATCGAGAGCTAACGATATAAGGTCGCCCGGCGACATCATTTCTGCCGTCAGGTCAACATCGGGCATATCATACATATCAACGCTCTCACTGCACCAGGGATGCTCGTCGGCAGTGGAGAAAAGGGCATTGTCCATAGCCTTTAAAACTGCTTTTTCGGGGTTATCAAAGCTTTCGGTGTAATAATAGCCGTCCCTGCCCTGATATTTAACACGGAGGTTTGCGCCCGTGGTGTGGCTGTAGTCGTAGCTGTCCACCTTGCCCTCAAGCACCTTGACAGAGGTCTCTTCGCTGTCCTGCATAAACAGCTCGGCGCTTTCGCAGCCTTTTTCCAAGGCTATTTTAAACGCTTGTGCGCGGAAATCGTCAAATCTCATAATGCACCGCCCTTTCCGCCAACGGTAAGCTGACCGATCCTGATTCTGGGCTGACCCACATTGGTGGGAACATCACCGCTGACCGAGCCGCAGACACCTGCCGCAAGCTCGAGATTCTTGCCCACGCGGTCAATGCCCATCAGCACCTCGCTGCCCTTGCCGATAAGTGATGCGCCGCGGACAGGGCAAAGTATCTTGCCGTCCTTGACCCAATAGCCCTCGTTGACCGCAAAGTTGAACTCGCCCGTCAGTGGGTTGACGCTTCCGCCGCCCATAGTCTTGGCATAAAGACCTGTGCCCAGGGTGGATATCATTTCTTGGTCGTCATCCTCACCGGGAGCAATAAAGGTGTTTGTCATTCTTGAAGTGGGAGCATAGGTATAATCCTGACGTCTGCCGTTGCCCGAACGGGCGATTCCCATTCGTCGCGCACCTATCATATCGCTCATATAGCCTCTAAGTATTCCTTTTTCAATCAGAACATTGCGTTGTGTGGGGTGTCCCTCATCGTCGATGGAAAGGGTTCCCCACTCACCGGGAATAGTGCCGTCGTCAATGGCGGTGACCTTTTCGCTTGCTATCTGCTGACCGACCTTGCCGCAGAACTCACTGTTTCCGCGGGAAACGGCGGTAGTCTCCAAGGAATGACCGCAAGCCTCGTGGAAAACCACACCGCCAAAACCACCGTCGATAACAACGGGGAACCTGCCCGAAGGACATTCGGGGGCGGTAAGCAGAGTGATTGCCGTCTCTGCCGCGCTTTTGCCCAGAGCCGCAACATCTATTTTGTCAAAAAGCTCATAGCCGCAACCCTTACCGGGTGAAGCCATACCTGTCTGTGTATCGCTTCCGTCGCGGGCAATAGCCTGAACGCGGATTCGGGTGTTTGCCCGTCTGTCGGAGGAGAAAAGCCCCTCACTGTTGCAGATAAGCACCCGCTGATCGGTGTCGGAAATAACCGCCTTTACCTGAGAAATGCGGCTGTCCACACCTTTTGCGGCAAGATGGGCTTGCCTGAGTAGGTCGGCACGCAGGGTATTGTTTACCGAGGCGGCATCCTTTTCTATCTTTGCGGAAAAGGCCTTCACCTCAAATGCCAACGCCTCCACCTGTTTTTCGGCATCGGTGGCATCGGCGGCAGCCTGAGCGGCGGCAAGAATATCCTTCTCGCCCAAGCCTGCAGTATAGGTATATACATAGTTTGTTCCCGAAACGACACGCACGCCGCAGCCCACGCGGCGACTTGAAGAAGCGTTATCGGTGTCACCGTTGAGCATAGTCAGGCTGTTGCTTTCGGTATCTTCGATAAAAAGCTCGGCAAAATCTCCACCCTTGGAGAGAGCCAAGTTCAATGCTTTAGTGGCTAAAGATTGAGTAATCAATGTAAAATCTCCTTTTTGTGTTTTGGCTCTTTCGCCGTGAATACATCGTATTGTTCGCTCGCCGTACAAAAAGTACTGTCTTCGCTCACATTACTCGTCTCACGACGAAATACCTCAAAACACCCGATTGAGAAAACAATGGATCATCCATCAATTTTCCCTGATGCAAATTATCTTCTTCGGAAAAAATCAGATTTCGCGCTGAGACAACTATTGCGAACTGTGACAGTACTCTGTGTACGGCGCAGTGAGCAATAGGCAGTATTCAGCGTGAAAGATGATTTTTATATTTTAGCTCTCTTTTCTGCCGACAAGACGGTGTTCTCCATCAGCATGGCTATAGTCATCGGCCCCACTCCACCGGGTACGGGGGTGATATAGCCTGCCTTTTCGGCAACCGACTCATAATCCACATCACCCACCAGACCTTCTTCGGTGCGGTTGATGCCTACATCTATTACAATAGCGCCCTCCTTGACCATATCGGCGGTGACAAACTTGGGCTTGCCGATAGCAGCAACAAGAATATCTGCCCGCAGAGTATGCTCACGCAGATCGGCGGTCTTACTGTGGCAAATGGTGACGGTGGCATTTTCTGCAGTAAGCAGCAGAGCAATGGGCTTGCCTACGATAAGGCTTCTGCCCAAGACTACCGCATTTTTACCTGCGATATCCACGCCTGTGCTGGCAATAAGTTTCATAATTCCCTTGGGTGTGCAGGGAACAAAGCCTTCAAGGCCTGCAAAAAGTCTGCCCGAATTGACTATATGGAATCCGTCAACGTCCTTGTCGGGGTCGATCTTTTCAAGCACCTCAAGCTCGTTGATATGCTTGGGAAGGGGCAACTGAACGAGTATTCCGTCAACGCTTTCGTCGGCATTGAGCCCCTCAATAACCTCAATAAGCTCTGCCTGAGAAATGCTCTCATCAAGACGGATGACCTTGCTGTTCCATCCCAACTGTGCCGCCTTCTTTTCCTTGCTTGCAACATAGGTCATAGAAGCGGGGTTTTCACCTACTATTATAACTGTCAGTCCGGGAATTATTCCCGCATCTGCAAGGGCGGCGGTGCGCTCCTTCAGCTCTGCGTAGGTCTCCTTTGCTATCTGCTTTCCGTTAATAGGTGTTGCACTCATGATCCTTTTTCTCCTGTATATTAAGATATTTTATAAACAAAAAACGGGAAGAGGCATCCCTCTTCCCGATCTATTAATCGCGTACAAGGGTAATATCCGCGCCGACTCCGCGAAGCTTGTTAATGATGTTTTCATAGCCGCGCTCAACATAATGAATGTTGGTTATCTCGCTCTCACCGCGGGCGGCAAGTGCGGCAATCACCAACGCCGCGCCTGCGCGAAGGTCGCTGGCAGACAGCTTTCCGCCGCTTAATGCGCTTACGCCGGTTATCTTGGCGCTTCGGGGCATTACTTCTATCTTTGCGCCCATGAAATTAAGCTGATCGGCATATTTGAATCGGGTATCCCAAACTTCGTCAATAATGGTGCTCTCGCCGTCGGCAAGGGTAAGCACCGCCGCAAGCTGCGGTTGCATATCGGTGGGGAATCCGGGATAAGGACTTGCCTTAATAGATGTGGGAAGTATTCTTCCTGCGCGGGAAAGGGTGACATAATCATCCCCTTCGGTAATGATAGCGCCCGCTTCCGCCAATTTTTCAAGGGTGGATTCAAGGTGCTTGGGAATGACATTTCTGACAGTAATGCTTCCGCCCGCCGCCGCTGCTGCGGCAAGATAAGTACCCGCTTCGATCTGGTCGGGAATAATGGAATATGTGCAGCCGCGGAGCTTTTTCACTCCGTGGATCCTTATAATATCCGTACCTGCGCCCATAACATCGGCACCCATATAGTTGAGGAAGTTGGCAAGGTCAACAATATGAGGCTCTCTTGCGGCATTTTCCAAAACGGTCAGCCCCGGAGTCATAGCCGCCGCAAGCATAACATTGACAGTACCGCCAACAGTAACACCGTCAAAATAAACCGACGCTCCTCGCATACCCTCTTTTGCCTCGGCGCAGATAACGCCGTTTTCAACAGTAACGGTAGCGCCCAACGCTTCAAAGCCCTTAATGTGCTGGTCGATAGGTCTTACACCGCCGAAATTGCATCCGCCGGGCATTGAGACCTGTGCTTTTCCGAATCTGCCGAGGAATGCACCGAGCAGATAGTAAGAAGCGCGGAACTTCTGGTTTAAGTCGCTTACCGCAATATGTGAATCCAGCCTTGAAGCATCTATCTCAACCACACCGGGCGCAACCACATCGGCTCTCACACCCAGCTCGCGGAGGATCTCAAGCTGGATAAGAACGTCGGACACCAGCGGCACATTTTCAATACGGCAAACGCCCTCCGCAAGCAATGCGGCGGGTATAATTGCAACAACGGCATTTTTAGCACCGCTGATGGTTATGTCACCGAAGAGAGGTTTGCCCCCTTTAATAATATATTTATCCACCTGATACACTTCTCCTTCACACGAATTGTGCCTTTCTCCGTGAATAATGCGTAACAGCCCCTGTGCCGTACACAGAGTACTGCCACAGTGTCTGTTACTTGTCTCACGAAGAAATCCATCAATTTAAGGTTTAAATAATAATGTTCACGCTTAAAATGCAATACAACGTCTTGTCTTGTTCGAAAAAACTGAAGAATTGTTTTATTTAACAGGTATTGGCTCTTTTGCCGTGAATACTTCGCCGCCACTCCTCGATGTACACAAAGTACACCTTCGTCGCGTTGGCTCGTCTCACAACGAAATATCTCAAAACACCCAATGATAACGAATTGTGTCTTTCTCCGCGGTCGGGACGCAGTGGGCTGCGTCCCCTACGTCGGCAACCTTTGCCGTATAGTAAGGACAGGAGCCTCGACTGTCCGCGGGCGGGCACCTCGGCTCCCCTGCCAAGGGGAGCTGGATTTTTGCGAAGCAAAAAGACTGAGGAGTTTGCCCCTACGATCCGTCGCGCAGCGACACCATTTCTTTTCTCTTTTCTCTTTTATCTCTTCACTCCTCAATTATATCACACTATATAATTGAGTAAAAGACTATTTCTCCACCGACAGCACCGATTTATCGGCAATGCTGATGATGATTTTCCCCCCACTGCACCGGGCTGCCCAGGCGGGGGTCAGGATCAGATCGCTTGCGCCGTCCGATTCGATAAAATATACGGCGCTGACCGATTCAAGGTTGCCCATATTATTTTCTGTCATAGCCTGAGCCAAAGCCAATGTCATCTCACCGCGGCTTCGGCTTTTTTCGGTCTTTTCCCATTCGTCACAAAGGGGAAGCCTGCCCGAAACCGACATATATGTGCCTGCAACCATATATTCAAGGGTTGCATTGTAAATTAAAGTGCCTTCAAACTCAAGGGCTATACTCTGTTCTGTTGAAGAAAGGGCAAAATCTTGTTTTTTAAGAACTTCACTTATTACTTCGGCAGGGTCTTTTGCGGGGGTGGGAACAATTCCTTCAAAGCTACCTCCACGACGAAATATCATTCGCTCCTTGGTTGGCAAAACATAGGTATAAACACCGCCGCCTATTGCATCTACATTTCCGCTTTCCACTAAAAATGTGGTGGCAAACTCCTCTTCGGCAGCAATATCTCGCACGCCGGAAAATGAGTATAGATAGCGGGGAAGGCTTTTAAAATGTTCATACTTAAAGCCTAAACTCTCCTCGGTAAGCCCGATTGCCCGCTGAAGGTCCTGCTTTTCGTGATTAAGTGCCGTACTATAGCGAAGGGCGATGTTAATGCCCAAAAAGATATTGACCGCCAAAAGAAGAACGATTATAAGCCATTTGGTCTTTTTCCATTCCATCAGCGCACCTCCTCCTTTACGCAAACCGTAATGGGGGTTAAGATGCCGTCTGCAACTTCATATTGAATTGCAATATAGTCTCCGTTTCCGGCGGTTGCGGCTGCCTGCTTAAAGGGAAGAAGATCCATATCTCTGCTTTCTACGATACGCAGGGGATGGAGAGAAATGCCTGTGATCTTGCCGTTTGACACCGACACCGCGGCGGCGCTGTGCTCCTTGGTGTTGACAAAGCAACCGCCGATATAGGCTTCATAATAAAGGATATATCCGTTATCGGTCTGCTCACTGTATGCATAGCACAGACTCACTTCATCACCTGAAAGCTGATGCCACAGATCAAAGACGATAGCAGAACTTTTTGTACAGACGGCATAAAACTGTTCCGCATCTTCAGCGGAGGAATCAATATTCAAGGATATACCGTCTCCCTCTTCAGCGGCAGAGTAGGAAAGATGCCCGTCGGAATGAAGAATGACCCTGTGAATATCTTCCATATAAATTGTGCTTTCTCCGTCGCGGTAGACCGACGAGAGATAGGGGTTCATTCCCAAAGTAGTCATAACCTCATCGGGCACTTCGCTGTCGCCATTGCCATTGGCCACCGAGTAGGCGGGCATGGTAAATGGTTTATCTATAAGAATACTGTCGTGGGCAACATTGGGAGTGGTGGTGATAGCCGAAATTACTCCGTTTGCATCAAAATCGGAACAAAGCTGTTGCAGATAGGAGGCATCCGACATAGTGGAAAAGGAATAATGTTCTCCGTTTTCATTTGTGAGAATAAGCAAGACTTCGTTTTGTTCAAGACAGACCAATAGACTCTTTACATAAATATTTGCATTGTTAAATCTTTCTGTTGCTTCGGGGAAAAGCAAACTTGCAGAAAGAGCATAATCATATTTATACATTATTCCTGTATTGATAAACAGGAGTAAAAAATCCCCCTCGCTCAATTCGGTCATTTCGCTTGCCGAACCTATGGCTTCGTCGGTTATACGGGTCGTAAGCCTATATACATTATAAAAATCTTCAGCACTTGTGGGAGAATAAAGATTGCCGTTGCCCTGCAGCAGAGCGATTTGGCAAGGTGTGGAAATAGCCGCATCCTCACCGCTTTTCAGCGTCGTTTCGGTTTCCTCGCCGCGGCGGAAAAACTCAAATATAATATCCTTTGCGCTTAGAGCCTCCGACACTGCAGTAACCGCAAAAAATGCCAAAAGCAGTGTAACAAGAGCCACCGAAAGCAGGACTATAAGGGCGGTCTTAAGGTGCTCAGTCATCACTTTCCTCCTCTGCTATGGGCAGAAGCAGGGTAACTGTACTTCCCTGACCATATATACTTTCAAACTTGATAGTACCGCCATGGGTCTCCGCAATTTCCTTGGAAATTGCAAGGCCCAGACCTGTGCCGCCCTGCTGACGGGAGCGGGCTTTGTCAACTCTGTAAAAACGCTCGAATATGCGGCCCAGATCCTCTTCGGGAATACCCAGACCGGTATCTTCAACACGGATAAATACATTCTTGTCATCAACACCACCGCTGACCGTAACGGTACCTTCGGGTCGGTTATATTTGACCGCGTTGGAAATAAGATTCAGCACCACCTGCTCAAGCCGCTCTCTGTCACCGAATATTTCGGGCAGGCTTTCAGGCAGGTCGTTGTTGAGTTTGATTTGCTGATTTTCCGCTTCAAGCTTCATAGACTGCACTGCAGCCCTTGCGGAGACGATTATATCCATTCTCGCCATATTCATTTCCATATGGTTGGAATCAAGGCGGGAAAGTGTAAGCAGATCCTTAACGATTCGTGACATACGGTCACTTTCGTTGTAAACAACATCCAAGAAGGTCTTTCTTGTCTCTGCATCAAGGGCATCTCCGCCGTCAATAAGAGTTTCGGTATAGCCCTTGATATTTGTAAGAGGCGTGCGCAGTTCGTGGGAAACATTTGCCACAAACTCGCGGCGGCTTTGATCCAACTTCTGCTGTGCGGTAATATCGTGAAGCACCGCCATAACACCCTGAGTACCCTCGCCCACCATAATGGGAGCAAGATACATTTTAAGTATTCTTGAGCCTGCTATATAGTCAAGCTCCATAAACTTGCCGTCTTCGCTCAGATCCTCGTGACGGAAAGAAGTATTTGGGAAAATATCCCCATAGGAAAGCTCGCCAGTCAGTTCTCTGCCAAGCATTTCCTCTGCTGCGGGATTTTTGTGGAGCAGCTTTCCGTCATTGCTGAAAGCAACCACGCCGTCAGCCATATGCTTGAAGAGGGTGTCCAGCTTATTTCTCTCCTCATCAACCTCGCGGAGTGTGGTTTCCAAAGCCTCCGCCATCTCATTAAAGGTTTCGGTCAGCGCGCCTATCTCATCGGTAGAAGCAATCTCCGCCCTTTCACCAAAATCACCTGCAGCGATCTTCGTTGCCTGATCTCGCAGACGTTCAACGGGGGTGGTAATAGTCTTGGAAAGTAAAAAGCTCAGCATTACCGCAACAACCAAAGCGAAGAAGATGGCGCGGATAAGTATGGTGAGCAGATTCCAGTTAAGTTCCTCAAGCTCGGCCTTATTATCCGAAACACCTACGATATATATAATATCATCGTTATTATCACGCAAGGGCACTGCAATATCAAAGGTCTCGCTGAGTCTATCAATAGTCTGACCCACCTCTCCGTCAAGAGCTGCCAACATATTTGAAGAGAGTTTAAGACTCTTGCCGCGGCTGTCATCAGAGCCCGTAAGGTAAGCGCCGCTTTTTCCGTCAAGAACGAAGAACATTCTGTTCTCATCGATTCCCAACTGTGCAGAATAAGCCTCTATAACCTGACTTACATCGGTAACCGCGCCGCTCTCAAGGCTTCGTTCAAGGGTAAGAATAAACTCGGGAGTAAAGACATCGTTCATCTGGGCAATAAAGTCCTCGGTGTCCTGAGTAGATATTGAGTTTATAAGAAAAGTTCCTACTACCGCCATAGTGGAAACAACCAAAATGACCAGTACAAGAACCAGTTTCATATGTAAGCTACGGAACATAATATCTCTACTCCTTTCGTTGTGGTTAAAAAATCACCTTTCTCCGCAATACTGCCTATTGCTCACTTGCTGTACACAAAGTACTATCTGCGTTCGCAATAGTTGTCTTGCGAAGAAATCTGATTTTTTCTTAGCTTGGGGAAACTGCGCTTTCTCCGCGAATACTGCGGAACACTTGCTCACCGTACTGTAGGGACAGGCGTCTCTGTCCGCGGGCGGGCTAATCAATTCGTCGCGGAACGCGACACCTCAACTCTTCACTTTTCACTCTTCATTCTTCACTTCTTCATTTTTAACACTGTTAGAAATGAAGATAATACCCCGCTCCCCGCCTTGTCATAAAATACTGAGGTTCTGCGGGATTATCCTCCAACTTTTCGCGCATACGGCGCATAGCTACGTCAACGGCACGGAGGTCGCCGTAATACTCATAGCCCCATACCTTTTCCATCAGCTCCTCCCGGGAAATGACCCTGTCGGGAGTTTCCAAAAAGTAGCATATCAGCTCATATTCACGCTGACTCAGGTCTATTGCAACACCGTTTTTATAAACCGCCTGCAAAGAACGGTCGATTTCAAAAGGTCCGAATGCCCGTTTATTGCTGTCTGCAGGAGCGGCACTTGCAATACTTGCAGAGCGGCGGATATTAGCTTTTACACGTGATACTAATTCGCGTACAGAAAAAGGCTTGGTTATATAATCGTCGGCACCGGTGTCAAGACCGAGTATCTTATCGGTCTCCTCTTCCCGAGCGGTAACCATAATGATCGGCACACTGCTTACCTGACGCACTTTTCGGAGTATTTCAAAGCCGTCAAGGCCGGGCAGCATAACATCAAGCAAAATCAAGTCAAAGCCGCCGCTCAGCGCCATGTCAAGACCGTTGATTCCGTCATATGCCTCTGCCGTCTCAAAACCCTCTTTCTTTAAATTAAAAGAAACAAGAGCAGATATAGCCTTTTCGTCCTCAACTATTAGTATTTTAGACATTAAAATAACATCTCCTTTTTTGTGTTTTGGCTCTTTCGCCGCAATACTGCGTCGCCCCTCCTCGATGTACACAAAGTACACCTTCGTCGTGTTGACTTGTCTTGCGACGAAATATCTCAAAACACCCGATAGTAACCAATGGGATATTTTTCCTAAATGCCTCCCCTACAGTGTACAGCAAGCCGAGGCGGCGAAGTAGATGGGCGAAAGATGATTTTTAAATTCAATCTATAATCTTTAATATTTGGCTCAGTGCGTAACTGGCACTTGTATGTCGTGTATAACTGCGGTCGCTCCACTTGCGGCGGACAGGGGCAAGTGATACAAACTCATCCTTGTCGGATACCACAGCCACCCAGACTGTACCAATCGGTTTTTCTTCTGTGCCGCCGTCAGGGCCTGCGATTCCGGTGATTCCCAGAGCTACGCTTGCTCCTGTTTCGGCTTTTGCTCCTCTTGCCATTTCCAAAGCGGTCTGCTGTGATACAGCACCGTATTTTTCAAGGGTATCTGCGCTGACACCGAGCTGCTTTATTTTCATTTCATTGGTATAGGTGACAAAACCGCCAAGTACGCAGGCGGAAGAGCCGGGAATATCGGTCAGACGCTTGCAAATAAGTCCGCCCGTGCAGCTTTCGGCGCAGGCAAGAGTCATACCCTTGTCTTTGAGTGTTTTGACCACCACTTCCTCAAGGGAAGAAACGTCCACACCATAGATATACTCGCCCGCTATTTCGCGAATTTTCTCAACCATAGGTGCGCAAAGTGCCTTTGCATCCTCTTCGGTCTCACCGCGGGCGGTAACACGCACCTCACATTCCCCCTCCTTGGCATAGGGAGCAACCGAGGGATTACTGCCTTCCATAAGGAATGACAGCTTATCTTCCAATGCAGACTCGCCTATTCCGTAAAAACGGAGATAGGTGGAATATATCACGCCGCCGAACTTGCTTGACAGATAGGGCAAGGCTCTCTGCCTGAACATAGGTTTGCATTCTCGGGGAGGACCGGGCAGCATAATGACTGTGCAGCCATCCGCTTCAAAGGCGCAACCGGGCGCTGTGCCCCAATCATTTTCCAAAACGGTACAGCCCTCGGGCAGATGTGCTTGCTTTAAGTTGTTGGGGGTCATATTAAGTCCCGACATCTTAGCCATCAGCTTTTCTATCTGGTCGGGGAAAGGGACTATCTCTTTGCCGAATGCCTGAGCAAGAGTCTCTTTGGTCAGGTCATCACAGGTGGGACCAAGTCCGCCGGTGGTAATTATCAGATCGGCGCGGCTGCGGGCAATTGCCACAGCATCCTTCAGCCTTTGGGGGTTATCTCCGCAGACCGTATGATAAAAAACATTGATCCCGTGCTCGGAAAGTCCCTGAGATATCATCTGAGCATCGGTGTTGGCGATCTCGCCTAAAAGAATTTCTGTACCTACAGACAGAATCTCACAAATCATAAAGTGATCCTTTCGACCCCCGCTACTGCTTCGGCAACAAGGGCATCTATATCAAGCTTTGCTTCCTGCTTTTCAACATTTTCCAGCTTGGGTCTTGTCTGGGGATGCTTGGGAGTAAATACCGTACAGCAATCCTCATAAGGCAGCACCGAGGTCTCAAAAGTGCCGATCCTGCGTGAAATGGCCACTATTTCTTCCTTGTCCATACCGATAAGAGGACGGAAAACGGGCAGATCGGTGCAGACCGCATTGGTGCAACCCAAGGCTTCCATAGTCTGACTTGCCACCTGACCCAGACTTTCACCGGTGATAAGGCAACCGCAGTTCTGATTTTTTGCCACCTGCTGAGAAATACGCATCATCATTCTGCGCATAACAAGGGTGAAATAATCATCAGCGCACTTTGCGCGGATCTCCTCTTGAATATGGGTAAAGGGAACTACCGAAACGGTTAGCTTGCCGCTCCACTGTCCCAAGATCGCGGCAAGGTCAAGCACCTTTTGCTTGGCTTCCTCCGATGTATAGGGATAGCTGAAGAAATGCACTGCCGAAAGGTCAATACCTCTCTTTGCCATACACCATCCCGCAACGGGAGAATCTATGCCGCCCGAAAGAAGCAACATTCCTCTGCCGTTGGTGCCTGTGGGCATACCGCCCGCACCGGGCAGACGTACCGCACCGATATAGGCATATTCCTCGCGGACATTGACCTCAACATTGACGTCATAGTTTTCCATATCCGGCTTAAGATGGGGGTAAGCATCCTGCAGATAACCGCCCACCATCACACCTATTTCGGGGGATTTTACGGGAAAGCGCTTATCGGCGCGCTTTGCGGTAACGCGGAAGGTCTTTGCGCCCTGCAAAACATCCTTCAGGTATTCCGCACCAACACGGCAAATATCGTCGATGTTTTTTTCACAGACCGCCATCAGGCACACCGAAACAATACCGAAGACCTTCTGACAGACGGGAATTGCATCCTCTGCGGTGGAATTGCCACGAGGTTCAACATAAACGGTAGACTGATTGCAATGCACGTCAAAATCGCCAACGTCTTTAAGACGGCGGCGGAGTATAGAGCAGAGCTTGTCTTCAAATCTGCCTCGGTTGAGACCTTTGAGGATAAGTTCACCACATTTAAGTAATAATATCTGCTTCATAAAAAGAACTCCTTTTTTGGAAATCGCGCCTTTCACGCCGAATGC
>CAZOSH010000002.1:0-24606 GCA_964582395.1 uncultured Oscillospiraceae bacterium
GGTGGAAACAACAGGGCTCGAACCTGTGACCCCCTGCTTGTAAGGCAGGTGCTCTCCCAGCTGAGCTATGCTTCCATTCTTACAGCGGCAAAGATTATTATACTGATTTCCTTTGCCGTTGTCAACACTTTTTTAAAAGTTTTTTTGGGAGATCATATTTTTGATTTCTTCCGCGTCAAACTCATAGACCGCATCGCAGAACTGACAGGTAACCTGAATCTTCTCCTGCTGCGCAGCAAGCTCCTCAAGATCTGCCTTACCCATACTGATAATTGCGTTCTCCACCCTGCGGCGGGAGCATTTGCACTCGTAAGCAACCTCGTGCTCAGCCATAAATACAAATGCGTTGCCCAAGATCTTGGTGAGTATATCCCGGGGTCCCATACCTGCGGTGAGCATCTTTGTAACGCTGCCCGCCTCGCGGACTCTCCTTTCAAGTTCCTCGGCTATTTCATCATCGGCGCCGGGCATAAGCTGAATAATATATCCGCCCGCCTTTTTAACGCTCTGATCGGTATCCACAAGCACTCCCAATGCACAAACTGTGGGGATCTGCTCACTTTCGGCATAATAGACCGCAATATCCTCGGCTATTTCGCCGCCAAGCAGCTCCACCTTGCCGGCAAAAGGCTCGCCCGCGCCAATGTCCTTGATAATGGTAAGAATGCCGCCCTCAGGACCTACCGCGCCGCCTACGTCGAGCTTGCCGTCGTCACGCAGAGGAAGGTCAACTGCGGGGTTCTGCACATAGCCGCGGACATTTCCGTTGGAATCGGAAACCGCGGTAATTGCACCGATGGGGCCTGTTCCCCGTATCTGCACCGTAATGCTGCCATTCTCGTCCTTAAGCTCATCGCCCATCATGGATGCTGCAGCCAGAGTTCTTCCCAAAGCGGCGGTAGCTACGGGCAGAGTTTTATGTATTTGTCTCATTCTTTCGGTCAAAAGGGTGGTTTCTACCGCCATCGCTTTAATAAGACCGTCGGATGTCATTCCTCTGACTAAAATATCCATTGACTAAACCTCACTTATTTTTTGAAAGCCTCAAGAGCATACTCCATATCGTTAAGCAGATCGTTTGTATCCTCAAGACCGGTATAAACACGGAGAATTCCGCCGTGAACGCTTCTTTTCAAAAGCTCATCTGCAATGCTGCCTCCCGCACCGATGGAATAGACCAAGCTCTCGTGGCCGCCCCAGCTTACTGCGTGCTGGAATACCTTGCAGCGGTGAACGAAGTTTGCATAGTCCTCCACCTTGGCATCCTTTGCCTTGAAGGAAAACATACCGCCGAAACCGGTCATCTGCTTTTTAAACAGATCCTTCTGGTCATAATCGTCCGCCGCGGGATGATACAGCTTTTCGATGCAGGGGTGCTCATTGAGCAGCTTTGCTACTGCAAAGGAGTTTTCCTGTGACTTAAGCATTCTCATCTTAAGTGTACGCATACCGCGCTGAACCAACCAGGCATTGAAAGGGGTGCTTACCCAACCGAAGATGATGCGAAGTTCTCTCAGCTTTGCAAGTATCTCTCCATTTGCAACCACGACACCACCGATGATATCCGCGTGTCCGCCTAGGTACTTACTTGCGCTGTACATAACAATATCAACGCCCATATCCATAGGCTTTTGGAAAATACCCGCGCAGGTGTTGTCGATAGCAACCAAGATACCCTTGGAATGAGCAAGCTCGCAAACGGCGGGAATATCCTGAAGCTCGCAAACAAAGCTTGTGGGACTTTCAAGGAATATCAGTCTTGTGTTGGGCTGAATTGCCTTTTCAAAATCAGAAAGCTCCTTGCCGTGAACGAGGGTATAGCTTACACCGAAGTTTTCAAGATGCATAAGGCACTTTCTTGAATTGACATAAGCCGACTGAACCATAATAACATGGTCGCCCGCCTTAAGGGTAGCCATAAAGATGGATGCCGCAGCGGCAACACCCGAGCCTACCATAACTGCGCCTTCACCGCCGTCAAGAGCGGCAACCTTTGCCTCAACTACTTCAAAGTTGGGTGCGGGACCACGGCTGTATTCATAATCACTGTCAAGATGATAGGAAGATGCCTGATATATTGGTGTTACAACAGCACCCTTATGCTCCATAGCACATTCGCCAAGATGCATACAGATCTGTTCAATGGTAAGATCCTTGTTATTCACGGATTGCGCCTTCTTTCAGAGTTAGATAATTGGGAGCTTTCATATCTCTCCCCATATTACATTATGCTACGATTGTATACATTTGTCAAGACAAAAAGGGGCGGGAAGCACATACTTCCCGCCCCTATGAGCCTTGAAATTACTACTTTTTCTCGCCGATGCGCTCCAATGCGGTGACATAGCCGTCTCCGTAATTCAGGCAGCGGTTTATACGGCTGATGGTGGCTGTGGAGACACCGGTCTTCTCCACTATCTCGTTGTATATCATTCCCTGCTGAAGCATACGGGCAACCAAAAAGCGTTGCTTAAGCGCGATCAACTCATTGACGGTGCAAAGGTCGGCGAAAAGCGCATAGCACTCATCCACCGTTTCAAGCTTTAAAATAGCCTCAAACAGCTTGTCAAGATTTTCATCCCTAATGCTCTTACTCATAATTTAAAACCTCCGTCAGATCGTCTATAACAGGAACTCCACAGGCAAGAAGTCTTTCCTTGTCCTGATGTCCTCCCGCAAAAAGCAGGCATCTTGCGCCCATAGCCTGCGCCATTTCAAAATCGTGGGTCAAGTCTCCTACTACCAAGGCATTTTCGGGGTCAATGCCCTGCTCTTTTATCCATCTCTCTCCCCGCTGTACCTTGCTTTCGCACTTGGTGTCCTCTGCCCCCGAAATGCCGTCCATAAACTCATACATTCCGAACTCACGGAGCAATTTTTCGATTCTGCCCTGTTCATAAGAGGACACAACGCACTGCCGCATTCCCCGCTCCTTTAAAGCCTTCAACGCGCTGAGCGCGCCCTTACCCGGCTTCAGCAGGTGGTGATACAGCTCAAATCCGCTTAAATACCCTGCCGCAAGCTCCGCCATAGGAATAACACTGAGATCAAAATGCTTTGCATAATAATCTGTTATGGGCATTGTGATATTTTTACGGTATTCTTCAAGATCGGTAAGGGGCAAACTATACTTTTTCAGCGAGTCGTTTACCGTGGCGATACTTGTTTCAACATCGTCAAGGAGAGTTCCGTTAAAATCCCATATAATACACGATAACATTTCGACTCTCCTTTCTGTATCATTGACTATTATAATATCACCTTTTATGCAAATTTGTCAACACTTTAAAGTATTAAAGTATAAATAAAAATATTTCCGCAGTACCTTTTGCACTACTTGAAACAAATCGGCTTAGGTAGTATAATATAATATTATTAATCTATATAAAGGGGCATTTTATGGTCATTTCCAAAATGAATGTCAATTACATATACGAGCCCAAGGAAAAAACGGTGCTTTTCCTCCACGGTTGGAATGCACCTTTTTCGGTCTATTCTCCCATTCTGGACTTTCTCAGAGCCCGCGGCTATGGCATTGCCGCCTTTGACTGTCCCGGTGTGGGCGGCACCGATGAACCCGAAAGGGCGCTGACCCTTAACGATTATGTAGCTTTTACTATTGAGTTCTGCAAAAATGTGGGGCTCCATGAGGCTATTATCTTCTGCCATTCCAACGGCGGCAGGATCGCTCTTCGAATGCTTTCGGATAAGAACTTCCCCGTAAAATGCACCAAAGCGGTGCTGATGGATGCCGCCGGCGCACCCACCCCCAAGAGCTTTAAGCAAAAGGCATCACTGCGCCTTTATAAATGCCTTCGCGTGCTTGGCACTGCCCCCGTTTTGCGTTCGCTCTTCGGAGAACTTTATGAAACGATGCGCGACAAGCGTTCAAGCGCCGATTACCGCGCCGCATCCCCCGTTATGAAAAAGACCATGTCCAATCTGCTTGCAGAAGACCTCTGCCCGGTTATGCCGCAGATAGATGCAGATGTCCTGCTTATTTGGGGTGAAAACGACACTGCCACCCCCATCAGCGAGGGCAGGAAAATGGAATCGCTTATAAAAAACAGCGGACTTGCGCCCATAAAAGGAGCGGGACATTTTCCCTATGTGGATAACCCCGCCCAATTTTACGGCGTGCTTGACGCATTTCTCTAAGGGAGGGCTTTATGGATATTCTGATTCTTTCCCTTTTCGCCCTGCCTATGCTGTGGCTGATGCTGACAAGAGCCATTCATCTCTTTCAGCTTGAAAGCTACCAATTCCCCGGCTACACCCGTGCACTTAAGACCCACAAAAACAGACTTCTCTCCACTAAGACCATATTCCCCCTTGCCCTTTATCTGATTGCGGCGGTGGTCTTCCCTTGGGTATGCTTTATTGGAGCAGGACTTTTCTGCCTGCTGAATATGCCCCCAAAAATGAAAAAGCCCCTTGTTTTTACACAGCGTGTCAAACGGCTTATCTGCCTGTCGGTCATTCTTTCCGCCGCCCTTTGCGCACTTGGTCTTTTGGGTGGAAGACTGTACTTTTCCATTTTGATCTATCTTGTAATTCTTTTTCAGCCCTGGTTGCTCTATGTATGGGGAAGCATCTGCGCGCCCGTGGAAAAAGCCATCTCCAAGAGATTTATCAACGGCGCTCGGGATATGCTCCGCTCCCATGACCGCCTTATAACCATCGGAATCACCGGCAGCTACGGCAAGACCAGCACCAAGTATTTTTTGCATAAACTGCTTTCGGTAAAATACAATGTGCATATGACCCCCGGCAATTTCAACACCACACTGGGAGTTACCCGCGCAGTGCGGGAGGGACTTTCCCCCGCTCACGACATTTTCATCTGCGAAATGGGCGCCCGCCACTTAGGCGATGTGAAGGAGATATGCGACCTTGTGAAGCCCCAAATGGGCATAATCACCTCGGTTGGCCCTCAACACTTGGAAACCTTCGGAAGCGTGGAAAATGTCCTCAGCGGAAAGCTTGAGCTTCAGCGTGCCGTGGAAAAAGATGGCGTCTGCTTTATCAATATCGACAGTGAGCCCCTCAGTGCCGCCCTGCCCCAGCTTGGCGGCGAGATCATTCCTTGCGGTGAAGGCGGTGCTTTTGAAGCCAAGAATATTTCGGTTTCAAGTCGTGGACTTTCCTTTACCCTTACCGCTCCCGACGGTGAGGAGCAGACCTTTGAAACAAGACTTTTAGGCAAGGCAAACGTGCAGAATCTCACCCTTGCCATTGCCTGCGCATATAAACTGGGCATTTCTCTCAAACAGCTCGCCCCCGCTGTGCGCGCACTGCAAAGCGTACCCCATCGCCTTGAGCTGAAGCCGATGGGAAGCATCACCCTTATTGATGACGCTTATAATTCCAACCCCGAAGGTGCAAAAATGGCACTTGATACCCTTGCAATGTCGGAGGGCTGCCGCGTGCTTATCACCCCGGGGCTTGTTGAGTTAGGTCAGCGTGAGGAAGAGGAAAACACCGCCTTGGGCGCTTATGCCGCAAGCAGATGCGACTATGCGATCATCGTAGGTGAGCACAACCGCGCCGCCATTGCCGCGGGACTTGAACAAGGCGGCTTTGACAAGGCTAAAATATCCCCCGTCAAAACCATAGAAGAAGCATTTTCTGTCCTGCAGAGTCTGAGCGACAGCAATAAGTTTGCCCTGCTGCTCAACGACCTGCCCGACAATTATCTCTGATAAAGGAGTCTTTTTTATGAAAATTACCGTTGGTGTGTTTTTCGGCGGTTGCTCGGTAGAGCACGAAGTTTCTGTTATTTCGGGACTTCAGGCATTTGCCGCATTGGATCGCAATAAATACGAGCCCGTGCCTGTTTATCAATCCAAGGACGGACTTTTCTATACAGGCGAAAAATTAGGCAATATTGAGACTTTCCGCAATCTTAAAAAAGCGATTGCCGCCGCGGATTGCGTGGACCTTGTCCGTGAGGACGGCAAGGTATGGCTGAAAAAGCGGGGCGTTTTCGGAAAAAAGCTCTGCGCTCTTGATGTCGCCCTGCCTGTCTATCACGGCACAGGCGGCGAAGATGGAAGTTTTCAGGGCCTTATGGAACAGCTTAAGCTCCCCTACACAGGTTGCGGCGTGGCGGCTTCCGCTCTGGGTATGGACAAATATATGTGCAAGGCAGCATTTCGCTTAGCAGGTGTTCCTTGCCTTGACTGCGTAAAGATTACCCGTGCCGAATACTACGCAGACCCCGATGCAGCTATTGCAAAGGCTACAGAAAAGATAGGCTATCCCATGATAGTCAAGCCTTATAATTTAGGTTCAAGTGTGGGCATCGGCAAGGGCAGTGATGAGCAAAGCCTCCGCGACGCTTTGGAAAATGCCCTTACCTATACCGACGGTGCACTGTGCGAAAGATGCATTACCAATCTCCGCGAAATCAACTGCTCGGTCATCGGTGACAGCGACGAGGCTATCCCCTCGGTCTGCGAAGAGCCCCACGGCGGCAAGGATTTTCTTTCCTATGCCGACAAATATCAGCGTGGCGGCGGTGCTAAAGGCGCAAAGAGCGGCGCCAAGGGCAGTCAGGGTATGCAATCCCTTGCCCGCGTTGTTCCCGCGCCTATTTCCGACGAGCTGACCGAAAAGGTCAGAGAGACTGCAAAGCAGGCATTTCTTGCCATCGGCGGCGAAGGTATCTCACGAATCGACCTTATGATCGACGTTGACAGCGGCGAATTGTTTGTCAACGAGATAAATACCATTCCCGGCTCGCTGAGCTTCTACCTGTGGGAGCATTGCGGAGTCAGCTTTACCCAGCTTCTTGACAGACTCATTTCCCTTGCCTTCAAGCGTCAGCGCAAGCAGAGCGAGCTGCTTTCCTCTTTTGACACCAATCTGTTGGAGACCGCCTCTTTCGGCGGCGCAAAGGGCGCGAAGGGCGGAAGCAAAGCATAATGAACTTTATTTGTATGTATATTGAGCATCTGCTGGCAAAGGGCAGCGCTGTAGTTGCCATTGACGGCAGATGTGGGAGCGGAAAAACCACCCTTGCCGAGTTTTTGGCTGACCGCTTCGGCGGCAGGGTGGTGCATATGGACGATTTCTTCCTCCCTCCCGAAAAACGCACAGCCCAGCGCCTTGCACAGGCAGGCGAGAATGTGGAGTATGAGCGTATTCTTACGGAGGTTGCTCCTTTTTTGCGAGACAGTAAAATGGAATACCGCGCCTATGATTGCTCCACAGGCGAATACAGATCAATATCTTTGCCCAATCAGCCTCTCACAATAATAGAAGGCAGCTACAGTATGCACCCCGCTCTGCGGCATTTGTATAATTTTAAGATCTTCTGCGATATAGATCCCAAGGAGCAGGAAAAACGCATCAAAGAGCGCGAAGGCGACCGCGCTCAGGTATTTTTTGACAAGTGGATTCCCCTTGAAGAGAAGTATTTCACCGAATTGGATATTCAGAATGTCTGCGATGTAACTTTTGAATCAGGAGTAAGCTATGCTACATCTTATTTGCGGAAGCGCGGGCTCAGGAAAAAGCCAAAGAATCTATAACCAAATATCTGCCCTCGCCAAAGAGGGCAAAAAAAGTCTGCTTATCGTGCCCGAGAGTATGTCCCATCTTGCCGAACGCAGGCTTTTATTGTCCTGCGGCAATGCGGTAAGCCGTTATGCCAAGGTGACTACCCTTTCTCACCTGACAAACGATGTTTTCTTCACCTGCGGACTTACCGACAAGTACCTTGACAACGGCGGCAGGGTGCTTTCTATGTATCGCGCCATTTCTCAACTTGAAGGCAGACTGAGCTATTACGGCAGTGAGGTGCAGCGCCCAGCCCTTGTCTCTTCAATGCTTGATATAACCAACGAGTTCATTCATTCCGGAGTGCAGGACACTCAGCTTGCCAAGCTCTCAGACAGTCTTTCACCAAAAATGCAGGATATCAGCCTTATCTATACCTCCTATCTGTCGGTATGTAAGGAAAGCAGTCTCGACCCCGCCGTGGCTATGGATATTGCTGCACAGCATATCCGCGAAAGCGGAATTTTTGAAGACACCTATGTATTCTTTGACGATTTTACCGCATATTCCGAACAGAAGATGCGGTTTATTGAGCATATTATAGAGGAAAGCGCAGAAGTCACCTTTACCATTCTCACCAACGGAGACCCCATCGTTTTCCACGAGCAGCACAGATTGCTCAACCGTCTGTCCTCTATGGTCACCCGCAAGGGGGAAAAGCCCGAGCGTGTAGACCTGCCCCCCATACGTGATGGGCGAGCCCCCGAGCTTTGCGCTTTGGAAGGCATTTTCGACCCCAAAGCCCCCGTTTTTGAAGACAATATAAACGCCGTAGAGCTTTTTTCAGCCGAAAATATGGCAGAGGAATGTGAGCTTGTTGCCGCAAAAATACGCTGGCTCATCTTAAAGGAAGGCGCACGACTTCGTGACATTGCGGTAGTCTGCGGCAATGAATCGGACTACTCACCTCTGCTTGAAAGCGCCTTTATGCGCTATGATATACCCCATTTCTTCTCCCGTCGGGAAGACGTGCTGAAAAAGCCCGCCTATGCCGCGGCATTGGGCGCTCTTTCCTGTCTGTGCGACGGTCTGCGGCTTGAAACGGTGCTTGCATATATCAAATGCGGCTTATTGGGGCTTGATGATGATGCCCTTTGCAAGCTTGAAAACTACGCCTTGATGTGGGGCATAAACGGCAAGGCTTGGTTTGAGCCCTTTACCAAATCCACCAACGGCTTCGGTGATGCCCGTTTTGGGGACGAGCAGCTTCTTGCCGAAATCGAATGCGCCCGAAAGCAAGCAGTAGAAAAAATCGCTCTGCTTAAAGACCTGACAAGCGGTTGCAAAACGGGCAGTGATTTTGCCCTTGCCTTTTCCCAATATCTCAAACAGGCAGATATACGCCGTCTGTTTGAGCAGAGAATGTCAATTCTCAACAAGGGTGAGCGTTATCAGGATGCCGCCGAATATGCACAGCTTTATGAAATACTGGCTAATGCCCTCACACAGTTTGAAGCGGTGTGCGGTGACCTGACTATGGACATCAGTGAGTTTAAGGGCCTGCTTACCCTCACTCTCGGTCAGTACGATGTCAGCTCCATTCCCACATCCCTTGACAGTGTAACAGTGGGCACTTTTGCGCGAATGTCATCCTATGGCATCAAGCATCTTTTCATCATCGGTGCACGCTACGGCGCTCTACCCCCCGATACCCCTTCGGGAAGTATACTCAGTGAAAGCGAGCGCGACGCTTTAGAGCCTCACAACATTTCACTGCCCCGCGCCGAAGATAAGGCGCTTTCCTTGCAAGCGGATGTTTACCGCGCCTTCAACGCGCCTTCAATGAGCCTTACAGTCACCTATCCCACATCCTCCGGCGGCGAAGACGCCTTTGTAAAGAGCCATATAGTGGGATATATGGAAAATATACTTAAAAATCTCAAAGAGCAAAAGGCAAGTCTTGCTCTTTCATATCTGCGCCTTACTGCGCCCAAGCCCGCCTTTGAGCTTGCCTGCACCGCTACCGAAAACCCCGACCCCACCGTTTCTCCCACTCCCCAAGCGCTGGCGGCACGAAGCAGACTTGCCAAAGATGAAAAAATGCTCGAGCGGTTTAAAAAGCTTGAAAAGTATGCCCAAAATCCCCGTGAGGTTATTTCAAGCCCCCATATTCTCCGCAAGCTTTATAAAGATTACATTTCTGTCAGCGCCTCGGCTGTTGACAGATATAACGCTTGTCATTTTTATCATTTCTGCCAATACGGCTTAGATGCCAAGGAACGCAGAGTCGCCCAGTTCGGCTCATTGGAAATAGGTACACTTATCCACGAGGTAGTGGAAAATGCCGTCAAGGCATTGGCAACGGGCGAAGAGACCGACCCCGCCGCTTCGGCACGCCGATTTGCCGATATTGCAATTGCAGACCGAAAGGATGCCGACACCCCCCGCACCAAGGCACTGCTTCAGCAGTTCAAGGAAAATGCCGTCTTTGTCACCCGGGATGTGTGGGAAGAAATACAGACAAGCGATTTCAAGCCTGCATATTTCGAAATGGATATAGGCTTCGGCAGAGATGCCGAGCCTATGGTATGGCAGGAAGGCGATTTCAAGGTAGTTTTAAAGGGCAAGATCGACCGAGTTGACCGTTTTGGCGACTATCTTAAAGTAGTGGATTACAAAACGGGAACAAAGGAATATGTTTTAAGCGATATAATCCATGGCAAGAACCTTCAGCCCTTTATCTATATGCTGATGCTCCGCCACGCCAATGTGGGCGAGGGCTGCGCCGCACTGTATATTCCCGCCAAGGCATCATATATAACAGCCGCAACACCTATGACCGACGAGCAGGCAAAGCTTGAGCGCCGCAAGGAGCTCAAACGAATGGGCATTGTGCGTTCCGATGCGGAGATTCTCAACGCATTGGAGCACGGCTGTACCTCGTCAAAGTCCCGTTGGCTGCCCCTTAAATATTCCAAGCGGGATATTTTGGACGAAAGCGGATCTTGTGTTGCATCAAAGGAACAGCTTGACCGAATAGTCGATTACACCGAAAGCAAGCTGAGACAATACGCAAAGGGTGTTGCATCGGGTGATATTTCCATTGATCCCCACGGCGAAAACACCTGCAAATGGTGTCCCTATAAAACTGTATGCTTCAGCGCAAGGGAATGTCCCCCTCTGCCCTCAAGCACCAAGACCGAAACGGTCATAAAAATGATGGAGGAGGAAGCGGCAAATGAGCGAAGTGAAGTTTAACCAAAAACAGCAAGCCGCCATCGACTCCTCCGCCCCTTCGGTGGTAGTCTCCGCAGGCGCGGGAAGCGGTAAGACAGCCGTTTTGACCGCTCGTATTACGGCGAAGCTTGCCGACAGAGAAAAGGCTGTTGATATCGACCGTTTTTTGGTGGTCACCTATACCAAAGCGGCGGCGGCGGAAATGCGCAGCCGTATTTCAAAAAACCTTTCGGAACTTGTATCCCAAAATATTACCGATACCGCCTATTGCAATCAGCTTCGCCGTCAGATAGGCAAGCTGCCCTCTGCAAAAATACAGACGGTCCACTCCTTCTGCCTTGACTTGGTGCGCAGAAATTGCCACAAGCTCAATCTTTCCACTGTCTTTGACCTCTGCAATGATGAGGAGCTTGCCGAGCTTCAGACCGCCGCAGTAACAAAAGTATTAGAGCAGGCGTATGAAGATAATGAGGAGGATTTTGCCCTCCTCCGCAGCGCCGTTTGCGAGGAGCGGGGCGATAAAAACCTTTCCGCCGCCATTGTTGCGGTATATGACAAACTGCAAAGTCTTCCCTACCCCGAAAAATGGCTTTGCGAGCAGATAGAAGCCTACAATAAGGGCAGTCATTTCCTCAAAGAAGAAAACGACCGCATCGTGGCGGAGGAGTGTCTCTCGTTGCTTTCCTATGCCGTCAGCGATATGGAAATAAAACTTGCCCATCTGCGCCAAAGCTGCCCCATCGTTCACGATTCGGTTGCCGACAATTACGCCTTTTGCTTTGAGTTCGCAGACAAGCTGAAAGACCTTTTGGAAAACCGTGACTTTACCCAAGTCCTTTCGGAAACAGACGGCTTCAAAATGCCGGGCGCAAAGACCGTCAAAGACCCCGACAAGCTCTTTGAACTGGAAAAAGCCGCCGCCAAAAAGTCCAAGGAAAACTTTGCCGCCGCACTGAAAAGCATTGCCGACCTGCTCTCACTCCCCGAAAGCGATGAAAACACCGCCAAGGCTGAGAGATATCTCTGCAAGCTGTGCCTTGATTACGGCACTGCCTTTGAAAACGAAAAAAAACGGGCAAGCAAGCTGACCTACAGCGATCTTGAACACTTTACCATCAAGCTGCTGAGCAACGATGACGGCACTCCCTCCGAGATCGCCCAAGACCTGAGCAACTATCTGGTTGAGGTCATGGTTGACGAGTATCAGGACTCCAATGAGGTTCAGGATACCATTTTCAGGCTCATTGCGCCAAAAAACGGCTCATCATTCTTTGTAGGCGACATCAAGCAATCTATATACCGTTTTATCAAGGCAAACCCGAAAATATTTGCCGCAAGATGCAAGGATGCCCAATCGGGCGGCGGTGATTATATCACTATGAACGATAATTACCGTTCATCCCCCGAGGTCATCAATATCACCAACGGCTTTTTTACACAGATAATGACCGAGGAGTTTGGCGAGGTGGATTACAGCCAGGTAGGTCAGCCGCTGATCTCCAACCGCCCTGCCGCAAACACCCCCTGCGAGCTTTGCCTGCAGGATGCAAAGGCTATAAATGAGGCTCGTAAAAATGCGGGGCTTAAAACTCTGTCCGCCAATGAGATCGAAGGCAGATATGTGGCAAAACGCATTGCCGAAATGCTTAAGACTGCCAAAGTCCCCGACCGCGACGGCACAATGCGGGAAGCAAAGCCCTCGGACTTTGCCATTCTGCTCTCATCATACCGTGGCAAATGCGACGCCTATATTGATGCTCTCACCGAGCTTAATATCCCCGTTTCGGCTATCCGCGAGGAAAGCGACGTGTTTTCATCAATCGAGGCATCGGTAGTCATATCACTGCTGCGCATCATCTCCAACCGCAGGCAGGATATACCCCTGCTGTCGGTTATGCGCTCACCCTTCTTCTCATTTACCTCCGAGGAAATTGCCGATATCCGCGCCGACAAGCCGTGGGGCGATATTTGTGATGCGGTAGTTCTTGCCGCAAATGGCGGAAATGAAAAATGCAAGCATTTTATCTCTGAGCTTGATCACTACTGCGATGCCGCAAAGGACATTTCCTGCTCCCGTCTGCTTCAGCATATTTATGCCCGTACAGGTGCTTACGGCATTTTTTCGGTGCTTCCCCAACCTGAGGAACGCAAAAAGACCCTGGACTTTCTTTACCGTACCGCAGTAAATTGTGAAGGCGGCTCATTTAAGTCCTGCGATCAGTTAGTTTCTTATATCGACCGTCTATCGGGCGCCTCGGTGTCCTCTTCCTCTGCAAAAGAAGGTGTCAATATTATGACCATTCACAAGTCAAAGGGTCTGGAGTTCCCCTTTGTTTTTGTGGCTGATCAGTTCAAGGCCTTCAACCAAAAGGAGTTGCAAGCGCCGACCTATCTCATCGACACCGATATCGGTCTTGCGCTGAGATGTGTTGACGACAAAAACCGACTCCGCATATTCACCAAAAAGCAATCACTTATAACCTCAAAAACACGCCGTGAACTGCGAAGCGAGGAATTGCGCAAGCTATATGTTGCAATGACCCGCGCCCGTGAAAAGCTGATCTTTCTTATAACCCCCCACAACAGTACAGTTTCGGGAAAACTGCAGAACATCTACAAGGCGGTAGGAAAGCTTCCCACACAGCAGTGGTTCTCCGAACAATCCTCCGCCGCCGATTGGCTTTTAGCAGTGTTTATGTCCCACCCCGGCGCAGGGGCGCTGCGGGCAATGCTTCGCGGTGTTGAGTTTGGCATACCCGAAGATGAGCGGGAGCTTTCCTGCTCGGTATCCTTCGATGCCGACCTTCCCTCTGCCCTGCCCGAAAACAACGGCGAGCAGGTTTTTGAAAACTTCTCTTCTCCCAAAAACGAAGCCAATCTCAAACAATATCTCGACCTTGCATCGCAAAGTTATGCTTTTGAACATATTTCGGCGCTGTCCTCCAAGATGACCCCCACGGGAATGGGCGGACACAAGCATGTCACATCCTCCATCTACACCGGGCAAGAGGCTCAGGACGGACTGACCGCCGCGGAAAAGGGCACCCGCGTTCACGACCTGCTTGCCAAAGTCGACCTGAATGCCTGCCGTACATTAGAGGGTAGTCGTCAGCAGCTTGAAAGGTTCTCTCTCGGCGGCGAACCCCCCGATGAGCGTGATATTGAAATGGTCTGTGGCTTTGCCAACTCACCTTGGGGCCAACGTGTGCTGTCTGCCCGAGAGGTAATGCACGAATACCGCTTCGGTCTGCTCTTTACTCCCAAGGAATTGGATCTGTGCGACGACGAGACCGAGCAAATATTGGTCAACGGAAGCATCGACCTGCTTATTGACGAGGGCGACAGCCTGACGGTAGTGGACTATAAGACCGACTCTATAAGGCTGGGCGAGGAAGCCGCAGGCGCCGAGGTGCATCGCCGTCAGCTTGAGCTGTATAAAAACGCGGCACAGCAGATATTCCAAAAGCCGGTCAGCGAGATAACCGTTTTCTTCCTGAAAACAGGAGTCGGCATCAAGCTTTGACCCTGTTTGCCCGTTGAAAGGAGTATGTTATGATAAAAGCAATCGTTTATACATCAAACACCGGCTACACCGCCGAATATGCCCGCCTTTTGGGTGAAAAAACGGGGCTTCCCGTCTATTCATTGGACAAAGCGGTCAACGCCCTTGCCAAAAACGAGGAAATAATCTATCTCGGCTGGCTGATGGCGGCATTTGTAAAGGGACTGCCTCAGGCACTTAAGCATTTTTCGGTTAAAATAGTTTGCGGAGTTTGCATGGGTGAAAGCGGCACACAGCTTGACAATGTCCGCAAAAACAACGGCATCCCCGAGGAAATACCCGTCTTCACCCTGCAGGGCGGCTTTGATATGAAAAAGCTTAAACAGCCCTATAAGTTTATGATGAGGCTTATGGCAAAGCACCTCAAGAATCAGATAAGCCAAAAGCCCTCCCCCAACGAGGAGGATAAAAAGGTCCTCAATATGCTTGACAACGGCGCAAGCTATGTTGATGCCGATGCATTGACCCCCGTAATCAAACTGATGAAATGAAAGATCGCGGATTCGTCAAAGAATCCGCGATCTTTTATTCTTTATTATCACTTTATCATTTTCTGCTTTCGATAAGCTCCTGCCAGCATTTCCAGCACATACTTTCGTACTTTTCATTGCCGCCTATCTCCACCTGAGCGCCTTCTGTGACCACCTGACCGTCACTGCCGAAGCGGGCATTGACGATGGCTTTTTTACCGCATTTGCAGACCGATTTGACCTCGCTTATACTGTCGGCAAGCTCAAAAAGACGGGTGCTTCCGGGGAAAAGCTTGGTGCGGAAGTCGGAGCGCAGACCAAAGCAGAGTACGGGAATATTTCTATATTCCGCGATATATTTCAGCTGCTCCACCTGCTCCTCCGTAAGGAACTGACATTCGTCACAGATTATGGCATCAACGGGCGCGGCTTTCAGCTTTGCATCGAGTATCTTGAAGATATTCTCATTCTGCTTGATAACATCGGCAACGGCGGAAAGTCCGATACGCGACTTGACCACAGTCACGCGATTGCCGTTTTCGTCATTATAATCGTCGCGGGTATCAGTCTCGGGCTTGATAAGCCATACGGTCGCGCCCTTTTCCATATAATTAAACCGTGTCATCAGGGCATTTGCCGTTTTTGATGAGCCCATCGCTCCGTATTTGTAATAAAGCTTTGCCATACTTTCCACAACCTTATTTTTCTTCTAAGATTTCGGCGTTGCGTTTGAGAATTGCCCCGCCCCGCCATATAAATGCCCTGTCTGCATATTTTTTCTGCAATTGCTTATTGCTTTTCTGCAGGTCTGCAGAGGATAACGAGCATATCAAATCACTTTTAAACTCATCAATATGAGTGATTCCCACATTGCGGTTTTCGGGACAAGCTCGCTGACATCGGTCGCAGCCCCACAAAGCGTTATTATCCCGCATCAGCGCCTTTTCCCCCTCGGTCAGCTCTCCCTTTTTTTGGGTTATCTCCGAAAGGCAACGGCATTTATCAAAGCCGTTTTCACTCAGGGCTTTACCGGGGCAAGCATTGATACAAGCATTGCAACCGCTGCAGGTCTGCACTTCTGTACCACCGTCAAGCTGCAGGTCGGTGGCAATTATACCTATAAATATATAGCTGCCGAAATCAGGGGTGATGAGCAAGCCGTGCTTTCCCTTTTTGCCCAAGCCTGAAAGCGCCGCCGCCATCACCTCGGGAAAGGGCGAAACATCCACATAGGGTAAAAATCGGTTTTCGGGAAACTGGGCTTTAAGGGTCTCACAATCCTCGGTAAGCCTTGCGCCCACCACCTTGTGATAATCCTTGCCCCTTGCGTAGAGGGATATATTTCCCTCTACCTCCCCCGCAAAGTAGGGAAAGGCATAGCAAAACAGCCCCTTTATATCGGGAAGGTCGGCAAGGGCTTTTTGCAGAGCTTGCGCGTTCATATACTCCCGCAGACGGGAAAAGGCTACATAATGCCTCTTCATCTGCCCTTCCCCTTTGCTTTTACGGGACGGCTATTGCCCTTTTGCACAGGCTTTTTGCCACTATTCTGCTTTTCATTGGGTTTTTTATCTTTAGCAAAGCTTTTTCCCGAAGGCCTTCCCGCGGCTTTTTTGCCGCTTTCTCCGTTATGCTTGCCCTCAGGTTTCCTTCCGTCCTTGCCGCTCCAAGCCTTATCGCGGGCATTGGCGGTAATAATGCAACCGGGTGCAGAGCCTATAAGGTCTTCCCTTCCCGCCTTTTTCAGCGCCTCGATTACCGCATAGCGGTTTTCGGGAATATGAGCCTGAAGCAGCGCTCTCTGCAGCTTCTTTTCCTCGGAGGTCTTTGCAACAAATACCGGCTTTAATGTGCGGGGGTCATAGCCGCTGTAATACATAGCGGTGGCAAGAGTGCCCGGTGTGGGGTAAAAATCCTGCACCTGCTGGGGTGTTATTTTATTCTTGCGGAGGTATTGAGCCAGCTCAATGGCATCATCAAGGTTGCTTCCCGGATGGCTGCTCATCAAATAAGGGACGGGATATTGCTTAAGCCCCACCTTTTTATTGATGCGGAAAAACTTATCTATAAACCTGTCATAAACATCAAAGAAGGGCTTACCCATATAGAAAAGCACGCGGGAGGAAATATGCTCGGGCGCAACACGAAGCTGACCGCTGATATGATAGCGCACCAGTGCCTCAAAGAAATCGTCATTTTTATCGCACATCAGGTAATCATAGCGGATTCCCGAGCGGATAAATACCTTCTTGACTCCCGGCAACTGACGAAGCTTTGTAAGCAACTCCAAATAATCACTATGGTCGGTGTCAAGATTTGGGCATGGCGTGGGATAAAGGCAAGCGCGGTGGGCGCAAGTGCCCGATTTAAGCTGCTTTTGGCAAGCAGGCTTGCGAAAGTTTGCGGTCGGACCGCCCACATCGTGGATATAGCCCTTGAAATCGGGGAACTGTATCATTCGCTCGGCTTCCTTTATGACCGAATCGTGACTGCGGGCGGTAATGGTCCTTCCCTGATGAAGCGCCAAAGCGCAGAAAGTACAGCTACCAAAGCAGCCGCGGTTATGGGTGACCGAAAAGCGAACCTCTTCAATGGCGGGTACACCGCCGTCCTTTTCATAATCGGGATGGACACCGTAGGTATAGGGCAGCTCATAGACCCCGTCAAACTCCTCCATAGTAAGGGGCGCCATTGGGGGATTCTGAACCAAATATCTGTCACCGCTCTTTTGAAGCAAGGCTTTGCCGCGGATATAGTCCTGCTCGTTCTGCTCCATAAATGCGGCGCGGGCATATTCCTTTTTGCTCTTGGATATTTCTTCAAAGGAAGGCAGCATCACCGCTTCAAAATCGCAAGCAGGCTCACGGGTCATATAACAAGTGCCGCGAATATCGGTGATATCCTTTATTTTCGCGCCCTTTTTAAGGCGCTTTGCAATCTGGGAGACCGCCTTTTCGCCCATTCCGTAGATAAGCAGGTCGGCGCCGCTGTCCTCAAGTATACCGCGGCGCAGATTGTCATCCCAATAATCATAATGGGCAAAACGGCGCAGTGATGCCTCTATTCCGCCAATGATTACGGGAATATCTCCAAAGGCGCGGCGCGCCATATTACAATATACTGTTACGGCGCGGTCGGGGCGTTTTCCCGCCTTGCCGCCGGGAGAATAGGCATCTTCTGTCCTTTTGCGACGGGCAACGGTGTAGTTTGCTACCATTGAATCCACATTTCCCGAGGTTATCATAACTCCGTATCTCGGCTTGCCGAAGGCTAAAAGCTCATCAATACTGTGCCAATCAGGCTGTGCAAGCACAGCCACACGGAATCCGTCCTTCTCCAAAACACGGGAAATGACCGACGCACCAAAGGACGGATGGTCCACATAGGCATCGCCGGTCACTACCAAAAAGTCGCAATAGTACCAGCCTCTTGCCTCCATATCCTGCCTGTTTACAGGCAGGAACCCATCTCGGTTTTGGCTGATTTTTTCCATATCAGTCTTTCATCCTCAATTTCATTTCGTTCCATTGATCACGGGAAATAAGTACCTGTCGGGGCTTTGAGCCTTCAAATCCACTGACTATGCCCCGCTCTTCCATAATATCGATAATGCGAGCGGCGCGGGCATAACCCAGCTTCAGTCTGCGCTGAAGCATAGAGGTGGATGCCTGTCCCATCTCGACCACTACGTCAATAGCTGCTTCAAGCATTTCATCATCGGCATCAAGTCCGCCGCCCGATGCTCCCGAGCCTCCTTCAGCCTGAGCTTCCTTGCCGTGGTTTTCAATATGCTCCATAACCGATTCGGAATACTGAACATCGCCGCAGCTTTCCTTAATAAAGCTTATTACCTGTTCAACCTCGGTATCGGTAACCAAAGCGCCCTGAATACGACGAGGCTTTCCTCCGCCCAGGGGGCTGTAAAGCATATCGCCCCAGCCAATGAGCTTTTCTGCGCCCATCTGGTCAAGGATAATGCGGGATTCAAGCTGACTTGAGACCGCAAAAGCGATTCGTGAAGGAATATTTGCCTTCATAAGACCTGTAATGACATCGGCAGAGGGACGCTGTGTCGCAACGATAAGGTGCATACCTGCGGCACGTGCCATCTGACCGAGGCGGACAATAGCTTCTTCCACTTCGTGCTTTGCCACCACCATCAGGTCGGCAAGCTCGTCGATGACCACCACGATTCTGGGAATGGTCTCGCCGTTTTCCATTGTTACTATCTTCTTGTTATAAGAATTAATATCGCGGACATCAATATCTGCAAACATCTTATAACGGCGCATCATCTCGTTTACTGCCCAATTAAGCGCGCCTGCCGCCTTGGAGGGGTCGGTAACGACGGGAATAAGCAGATGAGGAATGCCGTTATACACCTTAAGCTCGACCATCTTGGGGTCGACCATAATAAGGCGAACCTCTTCGGGAGTGGACTTATACAATAAGCTGATAAGCAGGGTATTAATGCAGACCGACTTACCCGAACCGGTAGTACCTGCAATCAGCAAATGGGGCATTTTTGAAATATCGCCGATAACAGCCTCACCGCTGATGTCCTTACCCACTGCAAATGCCAGCTTGGAAGATGCATCGCGGAATGTGGATGTGCCGATTATATCGCGGGCGGTAACCGTCTCGCGAGCGGTGTTGGGTATTTCAATACCAACCGAATTATTGGCGGGAATTACGGAAATTCTTACGTGTGCCGCACCCAAAGCAAGGGCGATATCG
Organism: uncultured Oscillospiraceae bacterium; assembly: GCA_964582395.1. Classification (GTDB taxonomy): domain Bacteria; phylum Bacillota; class Clostridia; order Oscillospirales; family Butyricicoccaceae; genus RGIG3513. Next base: position 19,510 of record CAZOSH010000002.1, read on the forward strand.
GGGCTTAGACCCTCAACCTTTGAGACCTTGATTCCCCTTTGAAGCAGTACTTCAAAGCGGGTAACGGTAGGACCGGAGGTCACATTGATAAGGGTTGCTTCAACACCGAAGGAACGGAGAGTGTCAATAAGGCGCTCGCCGCATTCCTCTATCATCTGGGTTGCAGATGCGGGTCTGCCGCTGCCCTGATTGAGCAGACTGATGGGAGGATACATATATTTCTTTTCCTCGCTGAGTGCAGCCTCGATCTGCTCGGCAATGGTATCGGGGTCTATATCATCAGGCTCGGGAGAGGGCTCGTCCACTTCGGGAATGGTCTCTGGCAGTTCGATCTCAGCCTGATTGGTAACAAATGTGGGCTTGATAGGCTCGGTGGGGTCAAACTTAGGAGCAGGAATAGGCTCATATACGGGCTCAACAGGATCGGGCTTGGTAATTTTGATCTCGGGAACGGGCTTTTTAGGCTCTTCACTGTCAATTATGCCCTGCATGACCTCTGCGGGAGTGCGTATACGCTCGGGCTCGGGCTTTTCCCCTTCCTTTTTGCCCTTGTTGTCCTGATCAAAAGCGCCGCCCTTACGTCCTCTCTTAGGCGTGGGCGCGGGGATATCTTCGTCCTCGGGCTCGGGAGCGGGACGCCAATTCTTAAGGAATACTATTCCCTTAACAACAAACTCACCGAAGGCCAACGCAATACAGACCACAAGCAGCAGCCAAAAAAGTATAAGCGCGCCGACACGGGAAAGTCCCCAGCTCATAATGTTTGAAAGATATCCGCTGAGTATACCGCCGCTCTGCAGTGCAAGACCGGTATTATAGAGAGTCTTAATATTCCAAGTGGACATATTGGTGCTGATATGCCATATGCAGGCAATAACAACCGGCATACTCAAAAGACCTGTGACCTTGAGTCTTGCCTTGCCGTGCAGCTTGATAAACAGAATAAGTCCCGCCGCCATAAATACCAGGGGCAGATAGTTTGCGCCGTAGCCGATAAGTATGTAGAATATCCAACGGTAGCCGTCGATAAACCAACCCTGCAGGTCAAACACCGACAGACAAGCGACAAATCCTACAAACAGGCAAAGGCAAGCCCATATTTCCCGTCTGATACGGATGGGCTTTTTAGGCTCAGCGGGAATCTCCTCCTGCAAAGCCTCTTTTTCTTTATCCTTTTCCTTTCCTTTTTTAGGCAGGGAACGGGGTGCTTTTGCGGTTGTCTTTTTCTTTTCTGCAACACGGGTGCCCGTGTATGCAGACTTCTTTTTCTTTGTATCTGCCATTTATGTCACCTCACAGGACTGAAAGTATGATAGAAACCACGCCCACCACGGCACAGTAAATGCCGAACCAGCGCAGACTGCGTTTTTTGGTAAGAAGCTGAACTGTTTTGATAGCAAGATAGCCGAAAACAGCCGAAACAACAAAGCCTACAATGCAAGGAACTATAAGAGACTTATCAAATCCGCTTGCAAACATATCGGGCAGCTCAAGCACCGCCGCGCCCAGAACTGCGGGAACGGAAAGTAAAAATGCAAACTTAACCGCGAACTCACGCTCAAAGCCGCAGAAAAGACCGCCGCAAAGGGTGGAGCCGCTGCGGGAGATTCCGGGAACTATGGCAAAAAGCTGCATTGCGCCCACTACCAATGCAGAGCGATAGGGCGCATCAGCGGCTGTCTTTTCACCGCCGCCGCTTCTGTCGGCAAAGGTCAGCATGACCGCGGTAACGCACAGAGCGCAGCCGATAAACAGTGTGGAGCCCATAACCGCAGAAACAAGGCCGTCAAGCAATGCGGCAGGCACCATAAGTGCGGTTGCAATAAGCAGCATTACGATAAGGCGTCGATAAGGGCGGTCCTTGATCTTGAATCCGTCCTTTACAAAACCGAAGAACTCCACTACAAGCTCCTTGACATCTGCCCAGAATGCAACAAAAACTGCAACAAGCGTACCCAAATGAAGCACAATGTCAAAGGCAAGGGCATTGTCAAGATATTTATGTACATCTAAAATATTCTGCATCAACGCCAGATGTCCCGAAGAAGACACAGGCAAAAACTCGGTAAGACCCTGAACGATTCCCAAAACGATTGCAATCCAAATAGGCACTATGGTTTCCTCCTTGTTTATTTACGGCTAAAATTACACTCATTTAATCATACACTTATACATTATAAATAATACACTAAAACTATTACTTTTGCAAGGAATAAAACCTTTCTTTTAATTTTTGCTTGAAGAATATTTTCATTCTTGTTATAATATGTTCTCGTTGAAACACTATTGAAACAGGAGAAAAAGTATGAAAAGATTTATTGCATTACTCTTGATCGCACTGTGCTTTCTGACCGCCTGCGGCGAAGGAAGCGATACCAAAGCACCCAATAAGGACAACAGCTCCGGCATCACCGATGACCCCTCTGCAGAAACCCCCAATGACAGCGAAGACAGCGGCAAGACCGACGAGAGCGTTGATGACGGTTCGGTAACGGTATTTCTTCCCACCGCTGTATACTTCAGCGAAGAAAGAAGCGAAAAAGATGTCAACAAGATCGAATATGACGAGTTCGGCAATATGACCGTTTTTACCAGCATCGGTGAAACCTACAACAAGGTCAACAAGTCAGAGATCAATTACGACGACCAGGGCAGAGTAACCAAGGTCAAGAACTACCACCGTGATGTGTACTTTTTCGAGTATGCCGAGGATGGCAGCCTTGCAAAAATCACAGGCTCTATCAATTACGGCAACGACAGCTTCACTTTTGAGAAATCCCCCAAGGAAGGCTCTGCTTATCAGCTGACCGTCTATTCGGGCAAAAACTACCGCGTTGAGCAGTATGATGCAAGCTACAGAATGACCGAGCAGCTTTATTACAAGAGCGGCACCACTACCGATCCCTTCCACCGCCGTTACATCACCTATGGCGCTGACGGCAAGATCACCAAGTGGGAGAAGGCATACGACGACAGATATGATTTCACCGACACCTACACCGCTGCCGATTTTGACGAAATGGGCCATTGCCTGACTCAGTACAAGATCAAAGGCCCCAATATGGTATTCAGCGAATACACCTATAATTGGACCTACACTACAGAAAAAGACGGCTCCGGCAGAATTATCAAGGATAAGCACACCTGTCCCGATGTAAAAATGGATATCGCCTTTGGTTATAAGTATGACGGCGACAAGCTGACCGAATACTCCTATGAGGTCACAGACAGACAATATGGCGATGGTTCATTCTTCTGCTTTGTCTACACACCCGTCAAGGTCAAGTGCGACAGCCTGCAGCTTGCCCTCATGAACATCTACAGCAACCACGCTTATTCAAATAATGTAACCTCCTTCTACGGAATCACCACCGATTGGAGCAAGTAAATAGCAAAAGTAAAGCCTTGCCGATGCTTCGGCAAGGCTTTTTTATTGTAATGATATAGTTTATCTTACTGCAATTGCTTCGATCTCAACAAGGGCATCCTTGGGCAGACGTGCAACCTCCACGCAGGAGCGTGCGGGCAGGATCTCACCGTTGATGTACTGAGAATAGATAGCGTTGACCTTTGCAAAATCATTCATATCCTTAATGAAAACAACAGTCTTAACAATGTTATCCATGGTCAGACCTGCTTCGGCAAGGATGGACTTGATATTTTCAAGAGAGCACTTTGCCTGAGCTTCAACGCCCTCGGGCAGAGCGCCGGTGGACATATCGATACCCAACTGACCGGAAGTGAAAACCATATTGCCCAGGTCTACACCCTGAGAATAAGGTCCGATAGCGGCAGGTGCTTTAGCTGTGTTGATCTTAGTTTTCATAATTATTTCCTCCAATTTATTGGTTTGAAATAATTATAGCACTTACCTTTCAGTTTTTCTACCCTTTTATTGCAAAATATTCAACTGAAACAGGACATTTTTCAGCTTTTGTATAGTCTGCTCCGACGGCGAAGTAAGGGGCAACCGCACCTTGCCCGAGCAAAGTCCCGCAAGCTCAAGGGCGGCTTTTAAGGGAATGGGATTGGTCTCGGAAAAAAGAGCGTCAATAAGGGGCAGAAGCTTCAGCTGCAGCTCTGCGGCGCGACTAAAATCCCCCTCATTGCAAGCCTTACAAAGGGCGCTCATCTTATGGGGCACAATATTTGCGCTTGTGGATATGACCCCCTTGCCGCCCAAAGCGCAGATAGCCGCCACCTGATCGTCGTTTCCGCTGTAGAAAACAAAATCATCGTCGCAAAGAGCCATTGCATGGGCAATGTGGGAAATATCCCCCGATGCCTCCTTAGTGCCGTAGATCATCGGATGCTTGGATAGTGTAGCGTATGTAGCAGGGGCAATGCTCATTCCGGTGCGTGACGGTACATTGTAGAGTATTATAGGTGTGTTTACCCTATCGGCAATGTAGGTGTAATGCTCCACAAGCCCCTTTTGGGTACTTTTGTTGTAATAGGGATTTACCATCAGCAGACCATCAACACCGCAGTTCTCCGCAATGCGGGAAAGATGAAGACTTTTCTCGGTGGAATTTCGCCCTGTTCCCGCCAATACGGGCATCCTTCCCGCCATATATCTGACACCGAAATCAACTATCTGCTCAAACTCCCTATCGGAAAGCGTGACACATTCCCCCGTTGTGGCGCAAAGAACAACGGCATCGGCTCCATTTTCCGCTTGATGATCTATAAGTCGGGCAAGCGCGGAATAGTCCACCTCCCCCAGACTATCAAAGGGTGTCGCCAAAGCGGTGGCGCAACCCGTAAAAATAGGCTTTTTAATAAAAATCAACCTCCTTCACCCCATTATATTCGGGCAATAGGTGGGCTGCTAAAAATAAAAAATTATTTTTAAAAAAAGACTTGCAATCTAAACCATCTTGTGCTATACTAATTTTCGCGCCAATGGTGCCCGTCATGCTGGTGTAGCTCAGCCGGTAGAGCAGCTGATTTGTAATCAGCAGGTCGGGGGTTCGAATCCGTCCACCAGCTCCAAAACCTTTTTATAAGGCGTAAAACTTAATATGGGAGTGTTCCCGAGCGGCCAAAGGGGGCAGACTGTAAATCTGTTGGCAGTGCCTACGGTGGTTCGAATCC
>CAZOSH010000003.1:0-19284 GCA_964582395.1 uncultured Oscillospiraceae bacterium
TGTGCGGTCGGGTATGGACGAATTGTCGTCTATGTATATGCGAATGTGGTCGTTATAACACTCCGCCTTTGTCATCAGAACTATTTTTTTGAAAAGATCGGCGGTGGCAAGAGGTCCCATTCCGCCAAGAATACCAATAGCTTTTTTGCTCATTTTAAACGCTCCTTTATGTTGCTTGAAGACTTCTTTATAGGGTAGATCATACGGTATTTTTGCAAAACTTTTCTCTGCAAAAAGATACTGAGCCGTTTTCGGAATGTTCCGTAAACGGCTCTGAGTACTTATTCTAACGCTGAGAATTAGCCTTTGATGGCATCAACGGGGCACTGAGCTGCGCAAGAACCGCAGTCGATGCAGGTGTTTTCGTCGATAGCGTAAACACTTCCGTCTTCCTTGATAGCGTCAACGGGGCACTGAGCTGCGCAAGAACCGCAACCGATGCACTCTCCACCAATTTTGTAAGCCATTTAGGGCACCTCCTTTAGTAGAAATCTACAAGTCTATTTTAACAGAAAAAATAAAAAATGCAATGGTAATTATCAAATATTATGACAATCTTTACAAACAATAATAAAAAAGCAATGAAAGGAAGGTTGTTTTATGGATAAAAAGGAGTTGCATCCTACCCAAATGCCTCTTAACAGACAGTCGGTCAGCACCCTTCACGAGGGCAGATTCAAATCAAAGGAGAAAAAGAAGTGAGCGAACCTACCTTTGCACAATCAGCAAAAAATGCCTTGGTGCTTGCTTATTCTGCGGCACGGAGGCTTTGTCACAGCTGTATCGGTTCGGAGCATATTTTGTCGGGGCTCGTATTTGAAGGCAGCGGAAAGGCTTGGAAGGCGCTTTTTGAAGAAGGATTGCGCGTTGAAAAACTCAATGAAATGTTAGAGAAGAATTCAGGCAAAGAAGGAGCTTCTCCCGCGGACATCTATCTCGGTGACGATGCGCTGAATGTAATCCGCACCGCCGGGGTAAAGGCAAAGGGTGGCACTATCGGCGACGAACATTTACTGCTTGCCATACTTGACTTTCCCAATTGTGAGGGCGTGCGCCTGCTTAATGAATGCGGTGTTGACACTTCAAGAGTATGCGCACGGCTTTTGTCTTATGACGAAAAGGACAAAACTGCCGAAAAAGGACTTAAATTGACCCTGAGTCACGGTGTGGATATGACACAAAAGGCGCGGCTTGGTGAGTATGATGTGGTCTTGGGCAGAGAAAATGAGCTTGCCCGCACCTTGAACATTTTGTCCCGGCGGCAAAAGAGCAATCCGCTGTTTTTGGGTGAGCCGGGAGTGGGAAAGACCGCTCTTGCGGAGGCGGTCGCCTGCGCTATAATTTCGGGGAATGTTCCCCGCGCCCTTAAAGGGGCGCGGCTCATTTCTCTTGATGTGCCGTCGGTGGTGTCGGGCACAAAATACCGCGGCGAGTTTGAGGATAAACTGAGAAAAATAATCCTTGAGGTGAAAAAGGCGGGCAATGTCATCTTGTTTATAGACGAGATCCACACCCTTTGCGGAGCGGGGGCGGCGGAGGGCGCAATTGATGGGGCAAATATCTTAAAGCCGTCTCTTGCCCGAGGTGAAATAAAGCTTATGGGCGCAACAACACAGAGCGAGTATAAAAAGTATATATGCCGCGACGGAGCACTTTGCCGTAGGTTTCAGACGGTGGAAATAAAAGAACCCGATATTCCCCAGACCGAAAGGATATTACAGGGACTCAGGGCGGGATATGAACGTTTTCACGGGGTCAGCGCCTCCGATGAGATGGTTAAAAAGACGGTGGAACTGACCGAAAAATATATTCCCGATCGATGCCTGCCGGATAAGGCGATAGATCTGTTTGATGAGGCTTTAGCCTCGGCGGCGGCAAAGGGGGAAGGGGAACTTTCAAAGGAGATCTTGCTTGATTGCATTGCCTGTATGTCGGGGATATCACCTGCCAGCCTAAAACAAGAGGAAAAGGATGCCCTTGCTGCACTGCCTGAAAAGCTGAAATCTTCAATCATTGGTCAGGATCGCGCTATTGACAGCCTTTGTGCCGCTTTTGGAGCGAGCAGAATTATGGGCGCAAGGGGCAAACCCAGAGGGGTGTTTCTATTCTGTGGTCCTACGGGCGTTGGAAAAACCTTGCTTGCCAAGGAGTTTGCCAAAGCGATCTCACCCAGATGCGATTGTCTACTTCGATTTGATATGAGCGAATATATGGAAAAACACTCGATCTCACGTCTTATCGGTTCACCGCCGGGTTATGCGGGCTACGGAGAGGGTGGCTTGCTGACAGAGGGGGCGAGAAAGTACCGTGACGGGGTACTGCTGTTTGATGAAATAGAAAAAGCACATCCCGACGTGCTGAATATTTTACTGCAATTACTTGACGAAGGAAGGGTCACCGACAGCAGCGGAGCGGTTGCGGATTTTCGGTCAAATATAGTAATTATGACATCCAATTTAGGAGCTGAAACAGAAGGTTGCCACACTGTGGGCTTCGGCAAAAATGGACAAAGCAGAGGCGATATTCTAAAGGCGGTAAAACGCACACTTCGCCCCGAACTGCTGAGCAGGATCGATGAGATCGTAGTATTTGATGTGCTGAAACGGGAGGATTTTGAAAAAATTGCCGAAAAAGAAATAAAAACATTGCAAGGTCTTTTACAAAGGGAAAATATTACCCTTTTATGGGATGAGCACCTCATTAAGCAGATTGCAGAAATATGCGAAAAAGAAAGCAAAAATGCTAGAGACACCCATAGTTTGATTGCAAAAAATGCAAAAACTGCATTGATGGCCGCTTGTTTTGATCCCGCTTTTGACGGCAATATTTTACTTTCCCTTGATACACCGTATTTACAAAAAATCAACACCTATTAACATTTTGTTTACTCTGTTTATATTGATTTTTCATAATTTTCAGGCATAATATAACCATAGACTCAAACCCTCATGAAGATTGGAGGAAATCGATATGTACGGAGAAAACGACAACAATTTTATAATTATAGGCTCTGATCCTTCTTTTGAATGGCAGCGCAAGCCTGAAAAAAAGAAAAAGAAGAGTGGCAAGATCTGGAAGAATATAATCAGTCTTGTGCTTGTGGCAGTCATTTCCGCAAGCGCCACAGCAGGCGGACTTTGGTATTATGATGCTTATGTGAGAGAGGACTTTGCTCCCGGCAATGTGGTCATCAATCAATACAAGCCTGACACCCTGCAAACGGGCACAAATAAGAATGATTCGACACAAGGAACTGTGGAGGATACAACGGGCGGCGCAAGCGGTTCGGTAAGCGGAGGATTGACTGCTCCGCAGATCTACGATCAGACAGCGGCATCCACTGTTCTGTTCACCTGCAAGGTGCCTGTTACAAGCTCCTTTCCCTCATACGGATATCCTAACTTCGGCGGTCAGCAACAACAGCAGCAGTACAGTGTATCCTACGGTTCGGGTATCATAATGTCGGAGAACGGATATATCATTACCAACGCCCATGTTGTTGACGGCGTTTCGGAGATGGTAGTTACACTCTATGACGGCAGAGAATATACCGCAACCCTTGTTGGAAGCGACACAAATACCGATATAGCTGTTGTAAAGATCGACGAAAGCAACCTGCCTGCCGCAAAGTTCGGTGATAGCACCACACTCAAAGTTGGTGACGAGGCTTATGTAGTAGGAAATCCCTTGGGCGTAGATCTGGCATTTTCCCTCACTGTAGGTTACGTTTCTTCTCTCGAGAGAGAGGTAAGCATTGAAGATACCCTTATGACCCTTATGCAGATAGACGCGGCGGTCAACCCCGGCAACAGCGGCGGAAGCCTGGCGGATAAGAATGGATACATTGTAGGTGTTATCAATGCAAAGATCGCCGATGAGGATGTTGAGGGTATAGGATTTGCAATTCCCATCAATACCGCGCTTAGGGTGGCATCCGACCTTATCAATTACGGCTATGTTGCATCCCGTCCCATGTTGGGCGTTACGGTGCAGAGCGTTACAAAAGAGCAGGCTATGATCTATAACCTTGAGGCGGGCATTACCGTCACCGAGGTTCAGGAAGGCAGTTGTGCAGACAAGGGCGGTGTAAAGGTGGGCGACAAGATAACCCACTTTAACGGAGTGGCTGTTGCAACCGGAGGCGAGCTTAATTTCCAAAAGGAAAAATACTCCATCGGCGACACTGTTACCATCACCGTTATCCGTGACGGAAAGACCATGGAGCTGAGCGTAGTTTTATCAAATTAAGTTGTTTTTTGAAGATAAGAAGTCCCGAATGGTCGGGACTTCTTTTTTATGTGATTTTATTGTTAATTATTCAATAATTTGCTTGCTTATATATTGTATAATGTAATATAATGATACTATGAATAGGTATAACTTGAAGTGGGTCTTGCCCCTGATTTTAATACTTCTTACCCTTTGCGGCTGCACCATGGAAATGGGTGACGGTCTTTTCGCTTTGCCCAACCTGCCCACTCAGTATGTGCAACTGCAGGAGCAGCTGGAAAGGATACTCTCAAACGGCGCGGAGTACACCTATGCCGAGACGGGTACGGACAAGCAGGCTGTTCAGATGATAGACCTTGACGCCGACGGTCAGGATGAGGTCATAGCTTTCTTTATGACCGAGCGAAGCTCTTTCAGGACATATCTTTTTGAATACGGACTTGAAGGCTATTATGAGGTCGGTTACATAGAGGGATACGGCAGACGGCTGCGTGAAGTAAGCTACCCCGTGGTGGATGAAAGCGGCAGACGTGCAATTGCACTTTCGTGGAACTATGACAATACCCTCAATTACGGGCTTTCGGTCAGCGGCTATGACGGCGTGAGCCTATATTCAATGCTTGAGACCCAATATACCGAGTGCCTTTTTACTGACGTTGATAATACGGGTACCGAGGAGCTGTTTGTTACCGAGGCCAACTCGGTTACCGGTATATATACCGCTTCAGCATATATGCTTGATGACAGGCAGTATACGGTATGGGGACAGACTCAGCTCGACGAGGATGTCCGCGGTGTTGTAAGTATGCAGATAAATACCAATGCTCAGGGTGAGGTATTGTGGTATATCGACAGTGCCGCATTGGGCGGCGGTTATGTGACCGATGTTTTGTCTGTAAAAGCGGAGCTTATTAATCTGGCGTCGTCGGGACTTGATGATACCCGCCGTGTTTCGGCAATTTACTGTACCGATATTGACAACGACGGAGTGATCGAGGTTCCCTGCGACTTAAACGGAAAGTTTGAATGGTACGGATACAGCACTTCGGGAAGGGTACTTGAAAGTGTTACCTATCACAATTTGACCGACGGATGGTATATTTTCTGGCCCGAAAACTGGGGAGATGCCGTTCAGGCGCAACGCACCCCTGCCGACGGGGTCATAACCACTACCTTTTATGTGCCCTCATCGGGCAGTGTGATGGGTGAGGTGCGAAATACCCTGCTGAATGTATATATATTTTCGGGTGATGACAGCGACCAGCATTTTCGTACCTATCCCAATGTGCGGAGTATGCTGGAGGTGGGCAACACCATATACGGCTGTATGATAGTTGAAAACGATTATCCGCAATATGCGGTTTCTACAGAGACAATAATCGGCGCATTTAACCTTATGGAAGCCAGTTGGACAAGGGAGGAAAAATGATATGATCAACAAAAAGGTACTGGTCCTTGAGGATGAAGAAAACATCCGCAGCTTTGTTTCCCTCAATCTTAAAAGAGCGGGATATGAGACTGTTGAGGTCGGTACGGGCGCAGAGGCAGTTGAATATATGCAGCAGAATAACGATATTACCATTTGCGTGCTTGATGTTATGCTTCCCGATATGTCGGGTTTTGAGGTATGCCGCAAGATACGCGGTATGGGCTCTCGTGCGGGAATCATTATGCTCACTGCTCTCGGTCAGGAAAACGACCGCGTCACAGGCCTTATGACGGGAGCTGATGACTATGTCACCAAGCCCTTCTCTGTCACCGAGTTTGTGGCACGAGTGGATGCGCTCAACCGCCGCGTGCAGGGCGGATCTTTCACCGAAAACAAAATAGTTGTGGGTGATTTTTCTCTCGACACACGCAGCCGCGAGCTTACCCACGACGACAGAAAGATAGAGCTTACTCAGGTTGAGTTCCTTATTATGAAGGCGTTTTTCGAAAATCGTGAAAAGGCACTTTCCCGTGATGACATTATGACTCTTGTATGGGGCAAGGATTATCACGACGATATAAAGGTGGTCGATGTTAATATCCGCCGTCTGCGTCTTAAGGTCGAAAAGGATGCCGCTTCCCCCGAGCATATTGTCACTGTATGGGGTTACGGATATAAGTGGAAGGAGTAAATCTTTTCTATGGCGGACAAAAAACTGAAGAAAAAAGTTCCGCCTGAAAAGAAAAAAGCCGGCGGAATAAGAAAACGCTGGATAACCAACAATATTATCATCGTTATGGCAATTGTTGCCGTAATTCTGATCGTTATCGGCGTAGTGATGCACAATTCCTACTACGAATCGGTCAAAAACGATTTAGAGATACGAGCAAACACACAAGCAAGATATATCAACACCTACAGAACATCATCTTACAGTGATTTTTACGAATATTCCCGTCAGGCGGTACAGTCCTTCAGCGATGCCGACAAGCTGGAAATGCAGATACTTGACGAATACGGCAGAGTTATGTTTTCTTCAACGGGAATCGCCGCAGGCTACCTGCCTACCACGGGCGAGGTGGAGGATGCCTTCGGAAGCGGAAAGACTAAGACCTATACCGGTTACGATGCGGGAATAGATGATGATGTGGTTGCCACCACTGCGGTGATAACCTATTCCGATGACAGTGTTATAGGCGGAGTGAGATATGTTTCCTCCACCCGCGTGCTTAAAAGTCAGCTCGGTCAGCTTTATATCGTTTTGGCGGCGGCGGGCTTGGGAATAATGTTGCTGATAATGCTTATTAATACGGTATTTATCCGCTCCATTGTTAACCCTATTCTTGATATTAACCGTCTTGCCCGAAAGATAGCGGGCGGACAGTTGGGTGCGCGACTTGATGCGGAATACGACGATGAGATCGGCGAGCTTTGCGAGACTATAAACGAAATGTCCCGGGAGCTTGCGGCCAGCAACAAGATGAAGAATGAGTTTATTTCTTCGGTTTCCCACGAGCTGCGAACACCTCTTACGGCTATCAGCGGTTGGAGCGATACCATTTCTGCAAGCCTTGATGACCCTGAAACGGCAAAGTTAGGTTTGGGAATCATAAAAAACGAGACCGCACGTCTTTCTCAGATGGTTGAGGAGCTGCTTGACTTCTCTCGCCTTGAATCGGGAAGAATGAAGCTGCAGATGGAACTTTTTGATATCCGCGGCGAGGTTTATGACGCGGTATTTACCTATACCGAACTGCTTCGCAAGCAATCTTTGTCGGTTCATTATGACGAGTCGGAAGATCCCATTCGTGTTCACGGCGACAAGAACAGATTGAAACAGGTATTTCTCAATATTCTTGATAACGCGGCAAAATACGGCGCTGACGGTGAAAGCGTGGATATTTCGGTCAGCAAAAAGGGCGAATGGTGCATAGTTGTTATCACCGATCACGGTCAGGGTATTCCTGCCTATGAACTGCCCCACGTCAAGGAAAAGTTTTTCAAGGGTTCTGCCCGAGGCAGAGGCGCGGGCATCGGCCTTGCGGTATGTAATGAGATCCTCGCCCTTCACGGCGGCGAGATGGATATAACCAGTGAAAGCGGAAAGGGCACAGCGGTTACCGTGCGGCTGCCTTCCGTAAAGGAGTAAAACAATAATGAGCAAAGAAAAAAAGACCAATATCGGCGGTCAGGCATTGATGGAAGGTATCCTGATGCGCGGCCCTGAAAAGTCGGCTATCGTTGTACGCAAGCCCGACAAGACACTTGAGATAAAAGAAGAACCCATCGGCTCAAACAGCCATAAGGCTTTTTGGAAGCTACCCCTTATCCGCGGCCCCGTTATGTTTTGGGACTCTATGAAGCAGGGTGTTTCGGCACTGATGTACTCCGCCGAGTTTTTTGAGGTGGAGGGTGAAGATACCGAGCCGGGCAAGTTCGAAAAATGGGTCGAGAGCAAGATCGGTATGGAAAGGTTCGAAAAGATAATGATGACCTTTACGGTCATTCTGGGAATTGCCATGCCCATCGGTCTGTTTATTCTGCTCCCAACCCTTTTGGCGGGATTTTTCGGTGAGATGCATTTTATGCTCCGCAACCTGCTTGAGGGAGCAATCAGAATATTGATCTTTATCGGTTTTGTGTGGAGCACATCGCTGATGAAAGAGATAAAGCGCACATATATGTATCACGGCGCAGAGCATAAGACCATAGCCTGCTACGAAAAGGGCAAGGAGCTGACGGTTGAGAATGTAAGAGAGTGCTGCCGTTTCCATCCCCGCTGCGGCACAAGCTTTTTGTTTGTGGTCATGATAATCAGTATTCTTGTTTTCTCGGTGGTACAGTGGAGCAATCCCATCATAAGAATGCTGCTCCGTTTGGCGCTTCTTCCCGTTGTTGCGGGAATCAGCTATGAGATAAACCGCTTTGCAGGCAGATATGATAATTGGTTTACAAAGATACTTCGCGCCCCCGGCGTGGCTATGCAGAGAATAACCACAAAGGAGCCTGATGACAGTATGATAGAGGTGGCTATTGAGGCACTGAGCAGAGTTATTCCCGAAGATAAAGAAAAAGACAGGTGGTGAGGAAATGGTAAGAACGGTCAACGATGCTTATCTTGACCTGCGTAATGAACTTCGAATGGCAGGTGTTGCCGGTTTCCAGGTGGAAGCCCAGGAGCTTATTTGCTATGCCCTTAACATTCCCCGCGAGGAGTTTTACAGCAAAAGGACAAACCTTGTTTTTGAGCGTGATGAAATGCGCATAGAGCGCCTGCTGAATCAGCGCCTTTCAGGTATGCCTGTCCAATATATTACGGGACAGTGGGAGTTTTACTCTCTCAATTTTGAGGTGTCCCGCGATACATTGATTCCCCGTGCCGACACCGAGACCTTGGTCGATGCAGCTATCGAGGAATTGCAGAATCGAAGCCGCGGCAGACTGCTTGACCTTTGTACGGGCAGTGGTTGCGTGGGTATTTCGGTGCTGAAAAACCTTGATGACGGAATGATGGGTGTATTGGCTGACAAATCCAGCGCCGCAATGCACATTGCCCGAAAGAACATTATGCGCCATTATCTTACCGGTCGCGCTTATCCTGTATGCATAGATGCGCTGCAGCCTGCGCCCGATAATATAGGCAAGTTTAACTTTATCACCTGTAATCCCCCCTACATTCCCACTGCGGAGATCGAGACCCTTGACAGAGAGGTCAGACAGGAGCCCAGAATGGCTCTTGACGGCGGCGAGGATGGCTTGGACTTTTACCGAGTGATCCCCAAGACCTTTAAATCTGCTCTCGCCCCCGGCGGCACTTTGGCATTTGAGGTAGGTCTGGGTCAGTGCTATCGCGTTATGGATATTCTTGAAAGAGAAGGCTACATAAACATCCGCACAAAAAATGACCTTGTGGGCATAGAGCGTGTGGTTATGGGTTCTGTACCCGCAGATTCCGAGTAAAAAGCCGATCACTGTCCAAGTAATAGTACAGAGGCTTGAGATTATCGAACAAATGTTTGCATTTTGTTGGATGGTATGGTATATTAATACTGCAGGGCAGACCTGCAAAATAAAAAATTACTTCAATATGAGGTGAAGATATGGAACGCGAAAAGGCTTTGGAGACTGCCATAGCGCAACTTGAAAAACAATTCGGAAAGGGTACTGTTATGCGCCTCGGCGAAAACAGCGCAGCCGTAGAGGTTGAGGCTGTTTCCACAGGATCACTTTCTCTTGACGTGGCTCTTGGAATAGGCGGTATGCCCAAGGGCAGAGTTGTAGAAATATACGGTCCTGAGGGCAGCGGTAAAACTACCATTGCTCTGCATATAATCGCATCGGTACAAAAGGAAGGCGGCACAGCGGCATTTATAGATGCTGAGCACGCACTTGATCCCGTTTATGCCGAGGCATTGGGTGTTGATGCCGAAAGTCTGCTTGTTTCTCAGCCTGATAACGGCGAGCAGGCATTGGAGATCACCGAAGCGTTGGCACGCAGCGGCGCGGTTGATGTAATAGTTGTTGACTCGGTTGCGGCGCTTACCCCCAAGGCTGAAATAGAAGGCGAAATGGGCGACAGCTTTATGGGCCTGCAGGCAAGACTTATGTCTCAGGCACTCCGTAAGATGGTAGGTCCCATAGCAAAGGCTAACTGTCTGCTGGTATTTATCAATCAGCTTCGTGATAAGATAGGCATCGTTTACGGCAACCCCGAGGTTACCACCGGCGGTAAGGCGCTGAAGTATTATTCCAGTGTCCGTATCGAGATACGCCGTATTGAGCATCTGAAGAACGGCACTACTCTTATCGGAAGCCGTACCCGCGCAAAGGTGGTCAAGAACAAGATCGCGCCCCCCTTCAAAGAGGCAGAGTTTGACATTATGTACGGCGAAGGCATCTCCAAGATGGGAGAGCTGGTTGACCTCGGTGTCAAGTTCGGCTTTGTTCAGAAGGCAGGCGCTTGGTTTGGTATGGGAGATATTCGCTTGGGTCAGGGCAGAGATGCCGCTAAGGAATACTTTAAGAATCATCCCGACGAGGCAGAGGAACTTGAGCGCAAGATCAAGGATAAACTGATGCATAAGGAAGATAAGGAAGAAAAGGCTGCTCCCGCAAAGGGAAAGACCCCTGCCAAGGCGGCAGCCCCTGCAAAGACCGCAGGCGGTAAGGACGGACTTGAAGTCTTTGTCGATGATTTTGAAGATGACTGATGAGTGAAGAGTCCCGAGCAAAGGCATTGTCGGTGGCGGCTGCGGCGCTGAATTATAAAAACCGCAGCAGCCAAATGCTGCAAGATAAGCTTTTGGAAAAAGGAATAGAGCCTGATGACGCGGAGTATGCCATAGAGCGACTTCGCGGCTTTGGCTATCTTAACGACAGTGAGTATGCCGCATCTGTGGTGCGCTCGGGAGTCAATAAAGGTTGGGGAAAGACCCGTATCCGCCGTAAACTCATTGAGTATAAATTAGACGATGAGATCATTGAGCAGGCACTCTGCGAATATGAGACTGACGAGGATAGGCTTGACCGTTTCATAATGCAGAATATTACCGACCTCAATGATAGAAAAGAGAAAAAGAGGATAACCGACAAGCTTTTCAGGCGTGGTTATACCTGGGAGGAGATCGGTGCAGCAATGCGCCGATGCAGCGTGGAATATGAAGAAGAATAAGGTTTATTTATTGGCTTTGGGATGTCCCAAAAACCTTGTCAACTCTGAGCAGATGCTCTATCTGCTTGAGCAGGCAGGCTATGAGATAGTCACAAATGCCGCCCATGCCGATGTTGCAATAGTCAACACCTGCGGCTTTATCGACAATGCAAAAAGTGAAGCTATAGAGTCCATCCTTGAACTTGCGGAGTTGAAGAAGGATGGCGCACTCCGCGGTCTTATTGTCTGCGGCTGTCTTTCTCAGCGCTACGGCGATCAGTTTGAGACCGAGCTGCCCGAGGTTGACGCGGTACTTGGCACAGGCTCTTACCACGAGATAGTTAAGGCGGTGGAGAAGGTGCTTTCCGGCAAACGCGCCGAGTATTTTGCGCCCATTGAGTGTGCTCCTTTGGAGGGAGGCAGAAAGCTGCTTACCCCTGCATATTCCGCATATCTGCGTATCGCCGAGGGCTGTGACAATCGTTGCAGCTATTGCGTGATTCCTTATCTCCGCGGTCCTTTCAGAAGCCGCAGTATGGAGGAGGTCATAGAGGAGGCAAAGCTCCTTGCCGCCAAGGGAGCAAAGGAGCTTTTGATAGTTGCGCAGGATATAACCCGCTTCGGCACAGATAATTACGGAAAAAGAATGCTCCCCGCACTTCTGCGTGAGCTTTGCAAGATAGAGGGCGTTGAGTGGATAAGACTTCATTATCTCTATCCCGAAGAAATGGATGATGAGCTGTTGCTTGTCTGCGCCGAAAACGAAAAGATACTTAATTATTTTGACATTCCTATTCAGCACATAAGTGACAAGGTGCTCCGTGATATGAATCGCCGCGGAACGGGTAAGGAGATCAGACAAAATATAACAAGAATTCGTGAGTTGATGCCCGATGCAGTCATCCGCACAAGCCTTATTGTAGGCTTCCCCGGTGAGACTGAGGAGGATTTTGAGGAACTTTGCGAGTTTTTAGCCGAATACAGACTTGAACGGGCGGGAGTTTTCTGTTATTCTCAAGAGGAGGGTTCTCCCGCGGCAGAGTTTGACAATCAGATCGATGAAAATGTCAAGGAAGAGCGCCGAGCCATACTTTACGGCATTCAGGAGCGCATTATGGATGAGGCTTCCGAAAAGTATGTGGGCAAGACCCTCAAGGTGCTGTGCACGGGCACCGATGAACGGGGCAAATTGGGCAGAAGCTTTATGGATTCGCCAGATATTGACGGACTTGTCATCATCGATGGTGATGCCTGTGAGGGCGAGTTTGTAAATGTAACCATAACCGCTTATGACGGTTGCGATCTTTACGGCAAGGTCAAGGAGGAATAAAAATGACAACTGCTAATATTATTACTCTGGTGCGAATCGCTATGATTCCCGTATTTTTGGTTTTTGCATCACTGGGTCAGGAATATGCTCTTGTGTCGGCAATTATCTTTGCTGTGGCAAGTCTCACCGACTCACTTGACGGATATATTGCCCGCCACTATAATCAGGTGACCGATTTCGGCAAGCTTGTTGACCCACTTGCAGATAAGCTGTTGGTTTTGTCCGCTTTGCTCATTTTTGTGCAAAACGGAATTATGCCTGTCTGGGTTGCAACAGTTATCGTCGGCCGTGAGTTTGCAATTTCAGGTCTGAGAATGATAGCCGCATCCAAGGGTATCGTTATTGCCGCAGGTAAAAGCGGAAAGGTCAAAACCTTTGTTCAGTGTGTTATGACCATTCTGCTTCTGGTTTTGGGAACAAAGATCATAGCAATAACCTCTTGGCTGACCGTTCAGGATATAGCAGTATACCTTATGCTTATTGTAGGCGTATACTCGGGCGTGGAATATTTTATAACTAATCGTAACGTGCTTAAAGGCTCTATGGGCAAGTAAGAGGCACAAGAAAAGGAGAAATCGCATATGAAGCTTTTTAACACATTAACAAGAAGAAAAGAAGAGTTTAAGCCCTTAGAGCCCGGAAAGGTCAAGATGTATTCCTGCGGCCCTACGGTCTATAACTATTTCCATATAGGCAACGCCCGTCCTTTCATTATGTTTGACGTGCTTCGCCGTTATTTTGAGTACCGCGGCTATGAGGTAAGTTTTGTTCAGAACTTTACCGACATTGACGACAAGGTCATTAAGAAGGCAAACGAGGAAGGCACTACCTATGATGTGATCGCCGACCGCTACATAAAGGAGTATTTCGCCGACGCTCAGGGATTGGGAATCAAAAAGGCAACAGTCCATCCCAAGGCAACCGATAATATCGAGGAGATACTTGACATCGTTAAGACCCTTGTTGACAAGGGACACGCTTATGATGTAAACGGTGACGTCTATTTCCGCGTTCATTCCTTTAAGGACTACGGCAAGCTTTCCCATCAGCCTCTCGAAGACCTTGAGGCGGGTGCAAGAATTGCGGTAGGCGAGCAGAAGGAAGATCCCGTTGACTTTGCGCTGTGGAAGGCGGCAAAGCCCGGTGAACCCTCTTGGACTTCTCCTTGGGGCGAAGGTCGTCCCGGCTGGCACATTGAGTGCTCCGCAATGGCAAGAAAATACCTTGGCGAGACGATCGATATTCACAGCGGCGGTGTGGATCTGTGCTTCCCCCACCATGAAAACGAAATTGCACAGAGCGAAGCCTGCAACGGCAAGCCCTTTGCAAATTATTGGTTGCACAATGCATTCCTTAATATAGACAATCAGAAGATGAGCAAGTCGCTGGGCAATTTCTTTACTGTCCGCGATGCTGCCGCAGTTTACGGCTATGAGGCTATCCGCTTCTTTATGCTGAGCGCACATTACCGCAGCCCCCTGAACTATTCTCAGGAATCTCTTGAGCAGGCAAAGGCAGCTTTAGAGCGCCTTAATACCGCTTTTAAGAATCTGCGCTTTCTTGTCAAGAACGGCGCAGAGGGTGAGCTGACCGCTTTGGAAGCTGACACGATAGCAAAGTTTGAATGCCACAGAGAAAAGTTCTGCGCGGCTATGGACGATGATATGAACACTGCCGATGCGGTTGCCGCAATCTTTGAGGCTGTTCGTGAGATAAACTCTGCCGCAGCAGGCGCAGGTGTTACCAAGGCATATGCCGAAAAGGCACTTGGTTTTATGACCGAGCTTTGCTCTGTTTTGGGTATAGGTGAGATCGAAGAGCAGGGTGGTGACGATGCCGAGATCGAAAAACTTATTGAGGCACGTCAGGCAGCAAGAAAGGCAAAGGATTTCAAAGAAGCCGACAGGATCCGTGACGAGCTGAAGGCTCAGGGAATCATCCTTGAGGATACACCTCAGGGTGTGCGTTGGCACAGAGCATGACAATTTTAAAACGGGTGGGGAAGCCCACCCGTTTTTCAGTAGGGACAAAGCTCACTGCGTTCGCAGTGAAGAGAGAAAAGATAAGAGATAAGAGAAAAGGTGTCGGCAAAGCCGACAGATTGATTAGGTACTACCCTCCTGACGGCAATGCCGTCACCCTCCCTGACAAGGGAGGGCGGGGAACAGTATAGGAGAAGCTATGACCGACGAGTATATTGGTGAGCGTCTGCAGGGCAGAGTGGTTGACATCGTTTTCAAAAGCGATGAAACAGGCTACTGTGTTGCCCGCGTCAAAGATGATGAAGACAATTTAATAACCATCGTCGGCAGTATGCCATTTTTGGGCAGCGGCGAGTGCATTGACGCCGAGGGAGATTATGTCAGCCATCCTCAATACGGACGGCAATTTTCTGTGCGCTCATATCAGCGATATATGCCCACCGACACTCAGGGTATCTTTGAGTATCTTGCAAGCGGTGGTATTAAGGGAATCGGTGTAAAGACCGCCCAGCTTATTGTGGAAAGATTCGGTGAAAGCGCCTTCGAGGTAATTGCCAACGAGCCTGAAAAGCTGGCAAAGATACGGGGTATTTCCTTGGAAAAGGCGTACCGTATACAGAATAGCTTTCTTCAGGCAGGGGCACTCAGGGCACTTATTGAGTTTTTGGCATTCCACCGTCTGCCTGCTTATTTTGCATCGCCTTTGCTTTCACGATTCGGCGGTGAGGCAATAGATTTCGTCACACGCGACCCCTATCTGCTTTGTGCAGAGCCTTTTGGAGTGGGATTTTCCGCCGCAGACACCTTGGCAAGTGAGTTTGGCATAGATCAGGAGGCGGCAGTGCGGCTTGACGGCGCGCTGATCTATGAACTGAACTTCAATCTGCAAAACGGACATGTTTTCATTCCCGCGGACAAGCTGATTGCCGTAACGGCAACCCTTGCAAAGGTATCAAATGATGCTTTGGAGGAGCGGCTCGTCTATCTTGAAGAGTCGAGAAAAATCGTCCGCGTGCAAAACGGCGATATTGATGCGGTCTATCTTGCCTGCGCTTTTCGGTGGGAGACAATTACCGCCGAGGAGATCAAGCGGCTTGTAAAAATGCCGATCAAAAAGCCAATAGGACTTATTAAAAAACTTGAAAAAATAGAGAAAAACTCTGCGCTTACCCTTGTGCCTTTGCAAAAGGAGGCAATTTTGGGCTGCTTTGAAAGCGGAATTTCCATAATTACCGGCGGACCGGGTACGGGCAAGACTACCGCCTTGGTTGCCGCCATAGAATTGCTTGAAAGCTGCGGATTTACCTATCTGCTTGCCGCGCCTACGGGCAGAGCGGCAGACCGAATGAGCAAGGTCACCGACCGCGACGCTTCCACACTGCACAGAATGCTGGAATCTATTCCCGATGAGTGGGGCGGAATGTCATTCAAGCGCAACAAGTCAAATCCTCTTGATGCCGATGTTATTATCGTGGACGAGGCATCTATGATAGATCTGAATATGAGCGCATCCCTGCTTGATGCTCTTCGCCCTCACGCAAGACTTGTGTTGGTGGGTGACGTGGATCAGCTTCCGCCCGTGGGAGCGGGCAGATTCTTTAAAGATCTGCTTGACAGCGGCATTGTTCCCGCGGTGCACCTTACCGAGATATTCCGTCAGGCGCAGGACAGCGACATAGTTATGAATGCCCATATGATAAACAAGGGCGAAATGCCGCCTTTGTACAATAACAATAAAGACTTTTATTTTTCTTCGAATCGCACCGCCCAGGGAGCATCTCAGGCGGTTTGCGAGTTGATCGCAAACCGCATTCCCGACAGATTCGGCATTGATCCCGCTGATGTGCAGGTCATCTGTCCATCCCGCCGCAATACCTGCGGCACTGAGGAACTTAATATGGTTCTGCAGGCGCGGCTCAATCCGCTCGAAGGAGGTAAGGGTGAGTTGCAGCTGGGCAAGCTGACCTTCCGTCAGGGAGACAGGGTCATGCAGACCAAGAATAATTACAACCGCACTTGGCAGGACACAGAGACCCGTGAACTTGGCGCGGGACTTTATAACGGCGATACGGGTGTTATTGAAAGCGTGGACAGCCGCGGAAAGATATTGACCATACGCTTTGATACAAAGGTGTCAGAATATGCTTTTTCGGAGCTTAGCGAGATAGAACACGCCTTTGCCATTACCGCCCATAAATCTCAGGGTAGCGAATATCGGGCGGTCATAATTCCCGTTTTTGATTGTCCCGCCCGTCTGCTTAGCAGAAATCTCCTCTATACCGCCGTAACCCGAGCCAAAGAGCTGTTGGTCATAGTTGGCAGAGAAGATATGACACGGCAGATGGTGGTAAACGGCAACCCTGCCAAACGGTACAGCGCACTGAAAAGAAGGCTGAAAAATGAACATTAAAAGATTGCTTTTTCCGCCCAAGTGCATATTTTGCAGCAGAATACTCACCGAGGATGAGGAGCATATCTGCGCGCTCTGCGCCGCAGAACTTGAAAAGCAGAAGCCGCTTTGTTCGCGGCAGGGCGCTTTTTTCGATATAGCCTACGGGTTTTTACTCTATTCGGGCGCGGTACGCAGGGCAGTTCACCGATATAAATACTACGGCAAGATACACTATGCCGACTATTTTGCTTCTCTTATGGCAATACGCTACGGCAGAGAGGAAAAGGCTTTGCCAGACATGATAACCGCTGTGCCTTCACACCGACGCAAGGCGGCAAAGCGTGGCTTTGACCATTCCTTTTTATTGGCGCAAAGGGTGGGGGAAAGATTGGGCATAGAGCCTACTCGTCTGTTGAAAAAGCTGGAGGCAACTCCCGCGATGTACGGCCTTAAAGCCGAACAGCGAAGAGCCAATATTCGGGGAAGTATCAGCTTTGCGGGAAATGCCGAGCAAATAAAAGGCAAGCACATTTTGCTGATTGACGATATTTTTACAACGGGAAGCACCGCCGCCGAGTGCGCCAGAGTGCTTAAGACCTTCGGCGCAAAACGGGTAACCGTGCTTGTGGCGGCAATGACAGAAAAGAAAAAGTAGGAGGACGGGATATGGTATCTAAAATACATTCCTGCGGTCTGTTGGGACTTGACGGTTATATAGTCGAGGTTGAGACAGATATCGGCAGAGGTCTGCCCCGCATCGACGTGGTAGGCTTGCCCGATGCGTCGGTCAAGGAGTCTAAAGACAGAGTTTATTCTGCAATCAAAAATTGCGGTTATAACTATCCCGTCAGCCGCATTACGGTAAATCTTGCCCCCGGTGAACTTAAAAAGGAAGGTCCTGTTTACGACCTTCCCATCTTAGTAGGTATTCTTTGCTCCTCGGGACAGCTTCCGCTTCCCGACGGCGACCTTTGTATGATCGGAGAGCTTTCTCTTGAAGGCAAGCTTCGCCCTGCCAACGGCGTGCTGAGTATGGCTATACACGCCAAGAAAGCGGGAATGCGGGGAATCTTTGTTCCCGAGGAAAATGCGCCTGAGGCGGCAATGGTTGACGGACTTGAGGTCTATCCCGTGCGGGACTTGACCCAACTTGCCGCCCATCTTAAGGGTGAGGAGCTTATAGTCCCCGCAGAGCATATAGAGTTTGTGCCCCGTGAGGCGGAAAGCCTTGATTTTGCCGACGTTATCGGTCAGGAGACCGCAAAACGCGCCTTGATGATAGCCGCGGCGGGCTCGCATCATGCTTTGCTTATCGGACCTCCGGGCAGCGGTAAAAGTATGCTTGCAAAGCGGCTGCCCTCCATATTGCCCGACCTTACCGAAGAGGAAGCGTTGGAATGCACGCAGATACATTCTGTGGCGGGACTGCTTTCCCGCAGTGAGCCTATGATGACCACCCGCCCCGTAAGGGCGCCCCATCATTCCATATCTCCCAACGGAATCTCGGGCGGTGGCACCAAGCCCAAACCCGGTGAAATATCCCTTGCCCACAACGGTGTGCTTTTCCTTGACGAACTGCCCGAGTTTCAGCGGGACACCCTTGAAAGTCTCCGTCAGCCCATTGAGGATGGCAAGGTTACCATTTCCCGCGTGGCGGCAACCTGCACCTATCCCAGCCGATTTATGCTGATATGCGCTATGAATCCTTGCCGTTGCGGCTTTTACGGACATCCCACAAAGAAATGTATCTGCAGTGAAAATCAGCTTCGTGAATACCGCCGCCGCATTTCGGGACCCCTCCTTGATCGAATTGACATTCAAGTCACTGTATCTCCCGTACCCTATGATGAGTTGGAGACTCGTCCCCGTGGCGAAAGCTCCGAATCCATACGCGCAAAGGTCAATGCCGCTCGCGCTATTCAGCGGGAGAGATATAAGGAATACGGCATTTCCTCCAATGCACAGCTGACCCCCGCAATGATGAGCGTATTCTGTCAGCCCGACGCCCGGGGTCAGGCAATCCTCCGTGCCGCTTATGACAAGCTTGGTCTGTCTGCCCGCGGCTATGACAAGCTGCTTAAACTTGCCCGCACCATTGCCGATTTAGACGGAAAAGAGCAGATAAGCGGTGAGCATATCGCCGAAGCGGTGCAGTACAGATTACTGGACAGAGATAAGTTTTAGCATATTGCCTTATGGGCAATATGCGGCGATATAAATCCCTCAAGGGATTTGCGATATACACTGCCGTGTGCGATATATCTTCGATGC
>CAZOSH010000004.1:0-18257 GCA_964582395.1 uncultured Oscillospiraceae bacterium
TACAGCATAAATCAATCACAAAAACGGGCATAAAAAATGAGTGTTCTTAAAGGACATTTAAAATCCTATAAGAACACTCAGATTGGTCGGAGTAGCGTTGCAGTAATCAGGCGAAAACCCGCATAAATACTGGGTTTTTCGCAGTCAAAAACAGTACAAAGGTCTATTTTTAACGCTTACCAACCATTAAAACGCGCATTATCCAGTCAAAAACACACCTAAATTCAAGGTAGGGGTTCGAATTGCGTCACCCCTAAATTGAGTAGTGCAATTTTTATGAAAAAGACTGGAGGAAAAACAATGTCCAAGATCACATCTATTATATCATGTAAAGGTGGAGTTGGCAAGACCACAACTGCTGTAAATATTAGCTCATATATCCATACCCAAGGCAAACGAGTTCTCGCCGTGGATTTGGATTATCAGCACAACTTATCAAAGCACTTTGGCATATTTCCCGGTCATCTCAAAGATAAGCCCACGGTATATGATTTATTCAATGCCGCAATGGACGATTGCTTGGATAATGAGATGAACGAAATGGTGCATACCGCCATTGTGAAGTCAACCACCGTTGATGTTCTTCCATCGACGGCAAAATTATCCTTGCTTGATAAGGTGCTCCCCACTGCAACCTGTAGAGAGTACATATTAAAAGGCATATTGAAGCATATCAAAAACGAATATGATTATATCTTCATTGATTGCCACCCCGGGTGCGACCTGTTTGCAATTAATGCTTTGGCAGTATCAGATAGCGTAATTATCCCTGTAGAAGCACATCCGCTGGGGCTGGAAGGTCTTGATCAAGTTGAGAAACTTATAGGAACGGTTCAGCGACACCTTAACCCTGACTTAAAGGTTGATGGAATCTTGCTTACCAAGTTCCAAAACAATACAAACTGTTGCCGTAATATCCGAGATGTTGTAAAAGACGGATACGGAAACCGAATGCATATATTTGATGAACACATCAAGTATTCCATCGGCGTTGCAGAGGCACCGGAGTTTGGTCTTTCTATCCACGAATATGCTCCAAAGAATGACGCAGCACGATCCTACGCTAAGATAGCGATGGAGGTGATGTTCAAATGAAGAAAGCAGACTTAGAGGCACGGCGACAACAGTTAAGCAGTGTTTCAACAGACTCGGAAAACGATTTTGACGAAATCGTATCCTCTGCCCGTAGCCCGAATGATACAGCAAAAATAACGATAATTCCGTTAGAAAGGCTCGTTGAGTATTCCGATGATGCCTTTGAAAGTATCACAGGACGTCCTCAGCCTTTCAAAGCACATAGTCAAGAAAGCCTTGAATCCCTTTCGAAGAGCATAAAGGAAAACGGAGTTATCAATCCGATTATCGTCCGCCCTCTTGATAACGGCAAATATCAAATACTTGCTGGTCGAAACCGTACAAGAGCATCGCATATTTGCGGCAATACAGATATTCCCGCCATTGTTCGAGCAGATATAGACGATATTGGCGCCGCTATGATAATGCTCGACACTAACCTTGAACAGCGCCCACATCTCAGCTACAGCGAAAAGGCTTATGCATACAAAATGCGTGTGGACTTGCAGCGCAGTCAAGGCAAACGAACCGATATCGAGGGCGGTCAAAAGGTGGATGTTTTGACCGAGGTTGGCAGAGACAATAACGATAGCCGCCGAACAGTAGCCTATCTCATAAGGCTTACGTATCTTATTCTTCCACTCATAGAAATGATTGACGATGGCAGACTTGGTTTTAAGATCGGAGTTGCAATCTCATATTTAACAACCGAAACACAAAACCTTTTGTATTCTGAAATCATTATGGCGGGAGAAAAAATCAAACAATCGCAAATCAAAGAATTAAAGGTGTTGGATGAATGCGGCGCAGTTAACATTGATAGTTTAAAAGCACTTTTCAGAAAACCTATAAAGCCGCAGATATCCTCAATTACAATAAGCGGCGATAGTCTAAAGGAATACGCAGATATCCTCCCCGACAGTAAAGAGGTTGAGCGTTTGTTCTTTGAGTTTTTAAAAACATATCGCTGCTCCGTTACACAGGCTTGACCTTGTGCACCCGTTGCACCAAGTCGTAGCGTTACACAGAAATGTGGTGATATTATGAAACGAATATTAATTATATTTCTTGTTGTGCTTATGTTGGCGGTTTCCGGTTGTTCCTCAGAAAACCACTTGAATGAAAGCAGTGTGAGTGAAACGATCAGCGACACACAAAGCCGGCAAGAACAAACCGAAACATCACAGACAGATACACAAAGTACGGGGTCAACCCCCATTGACGAAGAAAGGAGCACTGATGCCAATGTAGAGACATCAAAACCTGTCAGCACAGAAACCACACCGCCAAAAACGGAAAGCACGGCCCAAACAGATAATAAGGAGTCAACGCAATCCGTAACATCTTCAAAGCCGTCAAGTACGACATCAACTATACCCGATACAGCCGATAAGAAACCCGAAACTACTGAAAGTACGGAGACAACCACAACACCTCCCGAACCGGAAGAAGTTAAGGCTTCTGCAGATGATGTAAAGAAGATCGCTGAGAAGATGGTGGTGTATATCAACGAGTATCGGGCAGAACAAGGTGTTCAGTCTGCCACGGTGCTTCCCGGACTGACAAAGTATGCAGAATATCGCAGTGAACAGCTTGTATCAAACTTTGCACACGACGTACACGACGAGCGAAAAGCCGCAACACACCTAGAATACGGCGAATATGTTGATCCATCTCTTTACGGAATGACAGGCGAACCGTATTACACGGCAAATGCTCGTGAGGCAATCGCAAAAACTGATTTCGGCGGAACGATTGATGCTGTGGCAAAGCGCCTTGCACGTTTAGCCCGTAACAGTTCATCTCATTGGGTTTACGTCGGCGGTGCAGAATACGGATACATAGCAATAGGCGTCACATACCATAACGGTGTGTGGTATTGCGATATTGCCATGTCAAGCACGAACACATACAATTAAATAACCAAACGCTGATTACATTAAGCTCTGCTGCCCTTTTGGGTGGCAGGGCTTTTTTGCTTTTCAGAAAAAATCAATTGAAAGGAAACGACTACTATGACTAAAAACAGAAAAAGATTTTTATCCGCTATTCTTGCGGTAGTAATGCTCTTGTCGATGGTTCCGTTTTCCGCAATGGCGGCTCCCGCATCAGATCTGCCGGATAATATGGTGGACAGCCCGATTCTTCGCGCTCTTGAATATACGGGCTATGATGTGCAGGCACAAAAGGATAATGGAACGCTTTATCAATCCGGAAGTTACGG
This sequence comes from uncultured Oscillospiraceae bacterium, assembly GCA_964582395.1. GTDB lineage: Bacteria > Bacillota > Clostridia > Oscillospirales > Butyricicoccaceae > RGIG3513. Next base: position 3,299 of record CAZOSH010000004.1, read on the forward strand.
TTCGGGTTGTCCCGAAAGTATAAGATCAAATATCCATTATGGAACGAGTATGTCCGGTAAAGAAACCGTTGCCGACAGTTCTACCGTTACAGGCCGTGCGCCGGATATTGCAAAGTTTGAGAAAAACGGACTTTGCTGTGCTGCATTCGTTACCTACTACGTGTGCAACTATCTTCCCAATATTGAAGGTGCCGACACTCAGTTCATTCTTGATGCTATCAATGACACCGGTATGAACTCTCAGGCAGTTGTAACCTGGCAAACGGCTCTTAACAAGCTGGTAAACGAAGGAGAAATTGAGAAGATCGGAACCAGTTCTTCTAATGTTGACAGAACAAAGCTTGCTCCCGGTGATCTCATTATTTTTGGTAATGACGAAAGTACCCACACGCACATTGCGGTCTATTCGGGTACCTATAACGGTACTGACTTCCTCATTCACGTCGGCAATGACAGAGGACCTGAGATTATGCCTGTTAAATGGATGAGTGATTCCTCTAATGGCAATAAAGCTTCTTATCCGAACGCTTATTACCATCTTCCTGAGGATATCATTCAGACGACCGGAAAAATCGAGGTTTATAAAAAGGATACTGATGGAAATGCACTTGCGGGCGCTACCTTTGTTGCAACCTCTACCACGGATTCGTCAGTTCAGTACAAAATCGGCCCTACTGACAGTAAGGGTTATGCCTCTGTAGATAATGTTAAGTTCGACACTTTTAAGATCAAGGAGACCGTATTTCCGACAAACTACAGAAGCTATGGGACTACCGAATGGACCGTAACCCTTAACGCTGATACGCCAAATGCTACCGTTACCGTTAATGCCGTAAATGAGCTTATCCCCGGTAACTGTCAGATCGTTAAGACATCGGAGGATGGTGTTGTTGACGGTATAGAATTCACTATTAAAGGCAACGGCGTAAATAAGACTGTTACTACTGCAAACGGCGGTAAAGTAACCGTTAAAGACCTCAAGCCAGGAACATATACCGTAACTGAGGAAACCATTGATTACTATGAGCCGCAGGAGGTTCGCTCTGTGACGGTTGTAAGCGGTCAGACCGCTACCGTTACCTTTAACAATACGTTAAAACGCGGCGATCTGTCGGTTTCTAAAGGATCAGAAGATGGACTTGTAGAGGGCGTTCAGTTTAAGCTCTCCGGCACTTCTCTCAGCGGACATAAGGTTGAGCAGTTTGCGGTTACCAATTCCAAGGGTGTTGCAACCTTTGAGGACGTTCTTATCAGCGGACACTCACCCTATGTTTTGGAAGAGGTCAATACAGCCGAAAGGTATATTGTTCCTGCTAATCAGGATACCGTTATTAAATGGAACGAAGTTGCCAATAAATCCATGTATAACGAATTAAAGCGCGGCAACGTGCGTGTAACTAAAAATTCGGAAGATGGACTTGTTGCAGGTATTCGTTTCCGTCTTTACGGCACTTCGCTTTCCGGTGAAAAGGTCAATTTATATGCTACTACCAATAACAGCGGAATTGCAGAATTTAACGATGTTCTTATAGGTGATAATTACACATTGGAGGAGGTTAACACTCAGACCAAATATGTGATTCCCGATCCCCAAAGTGCAGTTGTTGAGTGGGGCAAAACCACTGATTATACTTTCAAAAATATTCTTAAAAAGTTCCGTGTGGATGTATTCAAGGTTGATGCGGATATTAAGGGCAATGAAGATGTTAACGAAGAATTGTTGCCTATGTCAGTAATGTCGCTCAACGGCGAATCTCCGAACAATTCGGATGATCTGGTGGAGATGTACGGCTGGCCTTACGGTATGTCCCAAGGTGATGCAACCCTTGAAGGTGCCGTTTACGGATTATATAACGGATCTGAGCTTGTAGATACCTATACCACCGACAAAAACGGTTATTTTATCACCGACTACTATGTTTGCGGTGATGAATGGTATATCAAGGAGATCACGCCGAGTACGGGCTATTTATTGGATCCCAATCGTTATTACCTTGATGTGTCCGCAGGTAACTACAGCGTTGAGCTGAATACCGAGTATTTAGACGTTTATGAGGATAGAATTAACGGAAAAATTTCGATCATCAAACATGCAGACGATGGTTCTACTCAAATTGAAAATCCTGAGAAAAATGCGGTGTTTGAGATCTATCTGAAGTCTGCCGGTTCTTATGAAAATGCAGATGAAACCGAAAGAGCGATCCTCGTAACCGATAAATACGGTTTTGCAGAAACAGACTGGCTACCCTTTGGCATATATGTCGTAAAACAAACAAAAGGTTTGGAAGGCAAAGAACTAATGCCTGCTTTTGAAGTTAATATCAACACGGATGAAGAAATCTACCGTTATCTCATAAACAACGCTACCTTTATGGCAGATATCGTAATCCAAAAAGCAGATGCAGAAACAGGAAAAATTATCCCTGCTGCCGGTGTTGGTTTTAAGGTTCGCAATAAGGAGACGGGCGAATTTGTGGTACAGCATATCAATTATCCCGAACAGATGGATATTGAGGTTTACTACACCACCTCCGACGGTACCCTCATGATGCCTTACGCCTTGCCTTATGGACAGTACGAAATCATAGAACAATGTACGGCTTACGGATATGTGCTTGACGGTACTCCCGTTCCCTTTACGGTTGACGGTTCGACTGCCGTTGTTACGGTAACGAAATCCAATATGCCGCAAAAAGGCATTATCAACCTTACTAAAACGGGCGAAGTGTTCTTCACAGTTGCCGAAAATGACGGAATGTATCAGCCTGTATATCAGGTGTCCGGCTTGGAAGGTGCTGTTTTCGGTGTATTTGCCGATGAAGACATTTATACTCCCGATGGCACTTTGAGATATGAAAAAGATCAAAAGGTCGATACCATTACCACCGGTGCAGACGGTATTGCAACCACGAAAGAATTATATCTCGGCAAATATCGTTTGAAGGAAGAAAAAGCTGCCTACGGTATGGTGCTGAATGATGAACTTCTTTATGCAGAGCTTATTTATGCAGGTGAAGAAATCAGCGTAACCTCTACCGCTGTTTCGATGATTAACGAGCGTCAAAAGGTAACCCTTGACTTGCTCAAAACAATGGAGCAGGACGAAACCTTTAAGCTTGGTATGAATGATGAAATCAGCAAGGTTAAGTTTGGTCTTTACGCTGCAGAAACTCTTATTGCAAAAGACGGCAAGGAGATCCCGAAGGACGGACTTCTTGAAATCGCAACCTGCTCTAAGGACGGCAAAGCGGTATTTGGTACCGATATTCCCGTTGGTTCTAAGCTGTACGTCAAGGAATATGCAACAGACAGCAATTATATCCTTTCTGATACTGTTTATGCGGTTGAGTTTGTATATGCAGGTCAGGATGTTGCCACCGTTGCTATTTTCGTAAATGACGGAACGGCTATTGATAACAAAATTATCCGCGGCGATATCGTAGGACTAAAAAAAGACGAGGATGGCAATGTATTAGAAGGTGCCGTGTTCGGCTTGTTCTGGGCTGATACCACCGAGTTCACCGAAGAGACCGCTATCCTTACCTCAACCTCTGATTCGGAAGGCAAATTCGGTTTTGAAAATATCCCCATTGGAACATGGCTCGTCAAAGAACTGTCCTGCCCTGAGCAGTTTGTTCTCTCCGATGAAGTATTTACGGCAGAAATCACGAAAGACGGACAGGTTATTGAAGTCGAGGCAGTGAACGAATTTATTACCGGAAATATCGAGATAACAAAAACCGATGCAGATAACGGAAACAAACTTTCCGGTGCAGTATTCGAGGTCTATGTCGATGTTGACGGAGATGAGAAGTTTAATGCAGAGATTGACACACTATACGGTACATTAAACGAAACAACACAGGGCGTATATTTGCTTGAAGGCTTACGCTTCGGCGGCTACTTCTTGTATGAAGCCGAGTGTCCTGAGTTTTTCCTGCCTAACAGTGAATATTACTACTTTGCTATCGTGGAAAACGGTGCAACAGTAACCGTAGAAACCACCGAGGGCAAGGGCTTTGAAAACCAGCCGTTCAGAGGCAGCGTGACCGTTAGCAAGACAGATTCCGAGAATGGCGATCTGCTTTCCGGTGCGGTGTTTGAAGTCTATGCCGATGTCAATAACAACCAAGTATTTGACAAAGATATAGATACCCTTGCAGGAATGCTAAACGAAACCGAAAAAGGTACATATTTGCTTGAAAATATCCACTTTGGCGGCTATTTTCTTTACGAATCAAAAGGTGTTGATTTCTATCTGCGTAACACAGATTATCATTACTTCTCCATTGATGAAGACGGTGAGGTAATTGTTGTTGAAACCACTGAAGGTAAAGGCTTTGAAAACGTTCCGTATAAGGGCGCTATCAAGATCATTAAGAAGGATGCTGAAAGCGGCGAAAGCCTTTCGGGTGTTGAGTTTGGCTTGTATAGCACCGATGGCAAGGAGCTTGCAAGGGGTGTAACCGATGATAACGGCGAACTTATCTTTACCAATCTTCGTGCCGCCAAATATGAGGTACGTGAACTTGCTGCAAAGGATGGTTATTACAAGGTCGAAGATACTTTCTCTGCAGAAATCACCGAAAACGAACAGGTAATCGTTTTGGAAGTGGATAACACCAAGATTCCAGACGAACCCACTCCCGAAAGCCCGCAGACCGGAGATAACAGCAATATCGGTTTATGGTTCACGTTGCTCATTGTTTCGCTGCTCGCTCTCGTAGTGCTTTGCATTTATAACCGCAAGGCAAGAAATTAAATTAGGAAAAGAGGTTTAGCTATGAAAAAATATTATCTTTCCCACATTGATTTTTCTGAAATCATCAATGTAACAGCCGATGAAAAGCAAATCCAGAACGCAAAAGCCCGAATGACAGAGCTTGGACTTTTGACAGAAAAAGGTAACCCTGCAACTGCGGCGATCGGGACAATGACGGTAAACATTTCTAAATCCTTTTTCATGAAACTGGATAAGAAAATGCGCCGCCGTCCCGGTGGCACGGGTGCTACCAAAGATACCTTGCAGAAGCTTTTTGATCGCAAGGATTATTACGGTTTTTTCCTGTATGTTGCTTTCCTTTATGGCTTTTTGGAATGGCAGGTGCCTGAAAGAATAATGCTTTTACCTGCCGTTCCCGATGCACTCAAATGCTATTGCAATGAGTTTATTTCTGCCTTTGGTAAATACCTTGACGGTGTTTCCGCTAAGGAAAGTGAGGATACAGATGAGGATGGAAACCAGACAGATATATGAGTTTATCACGCTGGAGGGTAAAACGCCTGTAAGTGATTTCCTCAGTCGTCTGGATGCTAAATTCCAAAAGAAAATTAACTCTCAGTTGTGCAGACTTAAAGAATATGACTGTCCTCTCCAGCCGCCGCTTGTAAAAGCCTTTCGGTTGGATAGATATAAGGGGCTGTATGAACTGAGAACTCGCTCGAAGCAAACAATGACTCGCATTATCTTTTATTTTGATTCGGGCGACAATATCGTTTTGTTGCACGGCTTTGTTAAAAAGCAGGAACGGGCAACGAATATAGCACTTGAGACCGCAAGGGCAAGGAAACTTGCCCTTGCATCAAGGGAAGCTTACATAATCCACAGTGAATTAGGAGGCACTATATGAAGAAATGGCAAAAAATTCTGATTTTGTCCGTAATGCTGATGATGCTTATTTCATCAACAACACTCACAGCATTTGCGGCCGGAGAAGATATGTTTGAGGTTGCGGATAACATTATCCGTGATGTATATACCCACATCGCCGGAATTTCTACCGTTCTGGCAGCGCTGATGTCTGCAATTGCAGTTGTCGGTGCAAAAATGTCAAACAACCAGCACAAAGTTGACCAAAGCTGGGACTGGCTAAAAAGAATATGGATAGCGTGGGCGGTAATTAACGGTATTGGTGCATTTATCGCCTACATAGTACCGCTGTTTGACGGATATGCGGTACTTCCTTAACGGAGTACCTACTCCGAAAGGCAGGTGATGTCCTATTCTTGAAGGAATTTTACAAGGACTTATGCAATGGATATACGGTCTGTTTTTAGATCTTATGTCCTATTGCGCCAATGCGTTGCTCGGCATTATGAGTACCGATTTAGCGTTCTTTGAGGATAGTGTACCTATCGTTGTTGACCTTTACGGGATATTTGTTGCTGTCGGCTGGGGTTTACTTATTGGTAACTGTGCTTTTCAGTGTATGAAAGCTATGTTTGCAGGGTTTGGCTTTGAAACCGAATCGCCGGCGATATTGTTGCTTAGAACATTCCTTTTTGGCTTTCTCCTTATCTTTTCAAAGGATATCTGCGAAATAGGACTTTCAATCGGCAAAAATGTGATTGATCTGCTCGGTATACCGGGCAACATCACTCTTACAATGCCAAGCGACAGTATGTTCAGCGGACTGGGCGCTTCCTGGTTGCTTGTTATCATAATCGGCTTTATACTCGGCTTTCAGCTTATCAAACTATTCTTTGAAATAGCAGAAAGATATGTTGTTGTTGCGATTTTAACTCTGCTTTGCCCTGTAGGACTCGCTATGGGCGGCAGTAAATCCACAAAGGATATTTGTGTCGGATATATCCGCACATATGCCTCTATGATCGTAATGATGGTAATGAATGTGCTGTTCTTAAAACTAATACTTTCAGCCCTTGCAACTATGCCGTCAGGCGCTCTTGTATTACCGTGGTGTCTGCTTGTTGTAGGTATTGCGAAAACGGCAAGAAAAGCCGATCAACTCATTTCCAAAATCGGACTTAATCCTGCGGTTACGGGAGATCCTCTCGGCACCGGCAGAGGTCTTATGATGGCGGCAATGGCAGCAAGAACCATTATGGCTGTTTCGGGTAAAGGTGGCGGTGCGAAAGGCGGCGCAGGAAAAACCGGCGGCAGTTCGCAAAGCAGTTCTACCTCTCATTACAGCAATAACAGAGGTAGTAATGTCCGTAATGCTACAGGTGGCACGAATGTCGGTGGTAACAACGTGGGCGGCACAAATGTCGGCGGAAATAATATGGCTGCAGGTGCGGCTTACGGTGCAACAACCGAGAGCAGTGCAAATACTCAAAGAAATAACCAGAGCAGTAATATGGGTGGCAGCAGAACGACTGCTAATACTCAATCTGCATCTACTGTTCGATTCGGTGCAAACAGCTACGGTGGTGCTACTAACAGTGCTAATGCCAACTCCGGCAGAACACAGTTTAACAGTTCGGGACGATCTCAAGTCAATACTAACCGTTTTGGAAATCAGTCTGTAGGTCAACAGACCAAAGGCGGAAACACCACAGGAACGAAACAAGGAAAAAGTACAACCTCGCCGCAAGGCTCTGCTTCTGTTAAAGGCGGAAACGCAGGTGTTACACCCAATAATACATCTGCAAAAACCACAACAGCAGCTGTTAAGGGCGGTACGAATGCTACCGCTAAACAGAACACCAAGGGCGGTGCTAAACAAGTTCAGCACAATGCTGCAAAACAGGCTACCGATAATGCTAAGAAAACACGCTTTGGCGGGGCTAAACCTACGGGAACTGTCCGTCAAAATGCAAGTCCTATCGGCAAACCGAAGACGGCAATGCCGAATGGTCACGGCATAAGAACGACTCCCGCAGGTACAAAGGTATCCGCAAAGCCTGATAACATTGAATCTACCGATACGGCGAAAGAGGTTTTACAGGATATTGCAGAAACCGTAACCCCGAAGGACGGTGAAAACAATGGCTAAAAAAAGCGGTCTTGAAATTGCCGGAAGTGCGGCTCATCTTGCAAAAGCACTTTATGACATTATTAAGGCGTTTATGCAGGGCGGCTGGGCTGCAGCTGCCTTGCAAGCCCTTAAACATTATTGGCCGCAGATTTTAGTTATTGCTCTTGTTTTATTGCTTTTGCCCATTATCATCTTCTGTTGTTTGCCTATGATGTTATTCGGATATCAATCGTCAACAAATGCAGAAATATCCGCAATGACGGTACAGGCTGAAACAGTATCAGGATACTACGATAGCTATGAGTCGTACATAGATAATTGGGTGGAAGAAATCAAAAACACGGTAATAGATGGCGAAGGTCAAGATACAGAAACCGATGGGACGACCACTGAAACCAAAGATAGCGAAACAGTTCAATACGAGGTAGTTTTTACGGGTACTAAAATACAGAAAAACTGGTTTATAGCGTTGCACGCAGTTACCCTTGAAAACAATCTCGATGCGGCGACGGAGGCTGATGTCCAATCGTTTTCCAAGAAGTGTGTGTCATATACCACAAGACTTGCGGATGAAAATACAGAAAGTGAAACTACTGATTCCGAAAGCACTTCTGATGATGAAGTAACCAATATGATATTGGATATTTACTATCTTACACCTACCGAAATAATGGCATTATGCGGCTATGACGAGGCTGATGAAAACTGGGCACGGCTTATCCATAAAACGCTGGAGATGGAAAACAATTCATCGGTCGGTGTTTTGGGTTCGCTGTTCTCGGATTCGAGTTGGAGAAACAATATAACCTCTGAATACGGATACCGAACAAGCCCAGAGCCCGGCTATCACAACGGCATAGATATCGGTATGCCGATGGGCACTGAAATTTGTGCTACGAAGAATGGCACCGTAACCGAGGTTGTATATGGTACGACAGGATATGGTTATTACGTAAAAATAGACCATGGCGAAGGTGTAGAAACGTTGTACGCCCATTGCAGTGAGCTTTTAGTTCTCGTTGGCGATGAAGTGACAAAGGGTGATGTAATTGCCAAGGTCGGCTCTACAGGCAACAGTACAGGTCCGCACTGTCATTTTGAGGTGAGAATCAACGGAGAGAGCGTTGATCCGTCACCATATTTACCGTAACGAAAGGAGTTTTCTATGGAACCATCAATTTTTATTCCAACCAACTATACCGATGCAGGTAAGCTGTTCGGTATGTTTGAAATACGCAACGTAGTTGAGTGTGTTATCCTCTGTATTCCATTGGTACTGCTCACGATACTGCTATCTCCGTTCGGAATAACAGGCACGATTATCGCAGTTTGTGTCATTGTGATTCCCGTTGGCGGATTTGCAATGATCGGCGTACAGGATTACTCACTGTTTACCTTTTTGCGTATTCATAACCGTTTTAAGAAAAACAAACGAATTTTAACTTATAGGGGGACACAATGGGTAAAGACAAAAGTGTAAAAAAGCGTAAGCTACCGGATATAAAATCCCTCATATTCGGTGCTAATAAAGAAACCACCATCCCCGGCAGCCGATTTCCGAACGGAACACAGAGCCTCGTTCCTGTGGTAGATATCCGAAACGGTGTAATCATAACCGAGGATGGACGGTATCTGAAAATTTTAGAGGTTCTGCCCACGAACTTTTATCTTAAATCTTCGATGGAGCAGATGAACATTATTTACTATATGGCAAGTTATTTGCGTATTGCACCCGTTTCTTTACAGTTCCTTGTGCAGACCGGTCGTGCTGATATTGACGCTTACTGCGAACAGATGGAAAAGTGCTATCAGACCGAGAAAAACGAGATGTGCAAGGAGATGATTTTAGAGGACGCTCAGCTCGCAAACTACCTTGCCGCCAATGAAGCGGTAACAAGAAAATTCTATATCGTTTTCCAGCACGAAGGCAGTGCTACGGATTTTGATGAAATTGCAAAACAACTCTCGGAGGCGGCTGAAACTGCACTGCAATATCTTGATTATTGCGGCCTTGAGGTGCTTCGCCATGAGTCTTATGATGATTTTCTTTTCCGCACGTTGTTTTCGGCATTCCGCCGTACAACAGCATACGAGGTCGATCATAAGGCGCTGTTTGCCGAAGTCGGCACCGTTCATCGTGCCGTTGATATCCCTACGGAAGAACTTTCCGAAGAGGATAAGCTGGGTGTGCTGAGCGTGCAGGATGTTTTAGCCCCAACTGAAAGCGATTTAACGCATAAGGAATACATCATCGTTGACGGTATGTATTATGCCTATTTGTATGTGTCGGGATACGGTTATCCCACTCAGGCGGGACTATCTTGGCTATCTCCTTTGGTGGAACTCGGAGACGGTATTTCTATCAGCTTTTATCTTGATAAAAAGCGTAAAGAACAGGTACTTCAAAAGGTGGCTAAAACCACAATGCTGAACAGAAGTCGTATGCGTGATGTGGAAGATACCCGTGCCGACTTTGAGGAAATGGACGATGCCATATCCTCGGGTCTGTATATCAAAGAACAGTTAAACCGTGAAGGCGAAGAGTTCTTTTATATGCATACGCTCATAGAGATTACCGCCTATGATGAGGAAACCTTAGAGCAACGTATCAAGCAAGTACAAAATCGCTGTGCTGCTATGAATATGACGGTACGCCGTGCGGACTATTGCCACGAACAATGCTTTAAGTCAATGTTGCCGCTGTGCTCGTTGGATGCGGATATCGAAAAGAAAACCAGAAGAAACATTTTAACTCAGGGCGCTGCAGGTGCTTTCCCGTTTTCATCCTTTGAACTTTGCGATGAAAAAGGCATTTTGCTTGGAATCAACCTGCATAACAACTCTACGGTTATTTTAGATAACTTCAATTCGGACATCTATTCCAACGGTAATATGGCGATCTTCGGTATGACCGGCGCCGGTAAGACCTACACCATTCTTTTAATGGCTATGCGAATGAGAATGAACGGTGTTCAGGTGTTCGTTATTGCTCCCGAAAAGGGCTTTGAATACAGAGGTCCTTGTGAAGCTCTGGGCGGTCAGTACATAAAGCTTGCCCGTGGCTCTACCGACTGTATAAACATTATGGATATCCGCCGTACAACGATGGATATTGACGATAACTTAGCAGGACACGAAAGCCGCAAGGACTCGGTAATGCTTGATGTGGTGCAGGATATAAAAACCTATTTTCAATTACGCTATCCCGATATGACGCCTGAAGAAAGATATATGCTCAATTCCGCTATTATTGAGTGCTATAACAAATTCGGAATCACAAAGGATAACAGCAGCCTTTTAAATCCGGACGGCTCGTTTAAGGAAATGCCCACACTTGCGGATTTGTATCCGATAGTGAACGCAATACCCGAACTAAAGAATATTGCCATTATCGTAAAAGATTTAGTTGAAAGCGGTATGGGCGGTAAGACAAATGTTGACCTTCGTTCTTCATTCATCATTATGGATACTTCTTCTGCTCGTGAAGAAGATCTATCGGCTACAACATTCCTGGCAACCGTATTTATTCGTGATGAAATGAGTAAATCCCGTACCCGTAAAAAAGCAGTGTTCGGTGATGAGCTATGGATCATAGCCGGCAAGGAAGGAAACGAACAGGCATCCGAGTTTGTTATAAAACTCGTAAAAACTATTCGTGGTTACGGTGGTATTTTCGTTTCTTGCACACAGAATACTATCGACTATTTTGCTCTCAATAACGGAAAATTCGGTGATGCCGTTCTTAACAACAGCCGACTAAAACTGCTTTTGCAGATGGAGGAACCGGAAGCACTGAAACTCAAAGAAAAGGTTGGTCTCTCGGATGAAGAGGTAATGCAGATTTTACGCTGCGGCAGAGGTCAGGGACTTCTCTGTGCGGGTAAGAACAGAATCGCAGTTGAGATCCGTTCCTCGCAAACGCAATACGACCTTATTACCACTAACCGAGCAGATCTTGAAAAACGTACAAAGGAGAATTTATAAATGGAAAAAGAACTACCTTTAGGAACTGTTAGTACAATGCTACAACATTATAATGCATGTAAAAAATATTTGGATGAACTTAGAATTTGCATTCGCACTCCGGGAAAGCAAAACACACTCCTCGATGCGGCAATGCAACAAATCGAACTTTGCTGTATAGATATGAGGAATTTGTGTGAGCAAGGAAGACCTACTATTCCACCGCTTAAAAACAAAACAGATAGTCATAAAGAGATTTATGGCGAAATTTCGCAAATGGCAAATGGATGGCTTGATATTCGACTGAACGCACTGCTCCCGCACTGTAAGATGATCGGCGGCACACAATATGTCTATGACACTATCACACGATTGATTGATCGCTATCAAGAATCCGGAGGGAAATTACCGCATTTTGATAAATCTTTCGTTGCTATTGTAGAGCATTGTCCAGAAGATTGTTCAAGTGTATACGATAATGATAACAAGGGCTTTAAAGCGGTTATCAATGCTTTAAAAGGGCGCGTGTTTGATGATGATAACAAATTTGAATTATCGCTTGGTTTGTTTAATGTGATTGATTCAGAAATAAGTTGTCATATCTATGTTACCCCATATGACGAAGCAGCCGATTTTCTTTATCAAATGTCTGTCGATATGCTGTTTTAATCAGTTTTGCCCTATGTTAGATGCACTTGATTTTTTTGTATTTTTCAGGATTAAGAAAAATATCGAATCTAACATTACCAAAATGCGCGACTTAATAAGGGGGTTAAGCGGTTTTTTGTGGTGCAAAAAAGTAGTGCATCTAACAGGCGTAGGTTGGGAGGGGTGGAATTGACATTCGACAAGGCTGATATTGAGGTTTTGGCATTATGCGCTTGGTGCAGAGATTTACCGGTTAACGGGTGCAGAAATATACCTGCAAAAATTATCAACGATTTGTTGGAACTTAAATTAATTCGACAAAGCAAAAATGGCTTTGGGTATCGTTGCACCCCTGAAGCTTTTAAATTACTAAACCGAGCAGAAATGGAATTCGCACAGGATAAGACCTATCGAACGAATGCGGATGCTCTTACTCGAAGAATGCACACCGCAGAAATTACAAGTTTCTTTTGGGTTTGTGGCGCTGATGTATTTGTTAAAACTCCGCCTGCAGAAAATCAGGATAATGTCTTTCTTCCGTCCTTTGTATTTCGTAGGCAGAAACACGCAAATATTTTAGGTGGTGCTAAATTAACAGGGTTTTATTATCAAAACAAAACCGTTTTTATTCCGTACTACATAACAAAAGAAAACAAAGGGATTTATCCGGATGTGGAGCAACGGACTTTTCGTTTTGAAACACTTGTAGACGGAAGAACGCCACATGTTATATACACAGGACCAGGAGATTTACAAGAAATTATAGATACTGTTTGTTATATTACAGACCGCCCAAAGAAATCTACTACAGTTAATTACAAGGATGCTATTGAGAAATTTAATTGTCCTGTTGCTTTTATGCCCCTTAACTCAGATGGTATCCGACAACTGAGAATCTTATCTGTTCCGAACTATCGCCAACGCCTCGTAAAAAACATTCTTGGAAAAGACTATCTTCCTCCTTTAACACCACAGTCAGATGGGAGGAATAAAACAACCAATTTTATTATCGGCATTGACTGTAATATCAATCGGTTTGAAAATGCCATTAAAACCAAAAAACAAACATACATCTTCGTTCTGCCTTTTCAAGTGGAGGCTGTTCTGAAAATAACAGAAGGCACCAATGCGGAATGCTTTGTTCTTGACCTGCAGCAGACGGAGGAATTTCTTGGGATAAGTAACGACTTGCCCGAAATCAATAACAAGCCTTTTCAGACCGGGAAAGGAGAATATATACATGTTCCGCCTCTCGGAAAAGGTAAAACAACTGGAAGATAAACTGAACGATTTTATCTCCAAGCATAAATCAAAATTTCCTACCTACATAGGTTTGGGACTTCTTATTCTGTACTGTTACGGAATTGTCTTGCGGTGTATCGGTATTGCCGTTATGAATTTCCGTACTGGCGAAAACACGGAATGGTTTACGCTGAATCCCTTTAAGAACATCGGCGCCATCTTCACACCCTACGGAATAATGATAACGATATTCGTTGTCCTTATGTACTGCCTGTTTGCCAAGAAGGGCTATCAACTGCTTTCCGGCTATAAAACCGTTCGGGACAAAGAACGCGGTATTGAGATCTTACCCGAAGGCACACACGGCACATCCGGCTGGATGAACAAGAACGAGCTTACAGACGTGCTGATCAAAGGCGACCTTGAAACCTTAGATGAAACCTTGTTCGGAAAATTAGATAACGGCGATTATGTATCCCTTAAAGATATGCGTGGTATGAATAAGAACATTATCATCTACGGCTCGCCCGGTACAGGTAAATCAAGAGGCTTTGTAATGCCTTTTGCTATGCAGGCAGTAAAACGCGGTGAAAGTCTAATCATGGTGGATCCAAAAGCCGAGTTCTATGAAATGTATTCAGAGTTCTTTCGTGAGCAGGGTTATACCGTCAGTGCCTACAATCTTCTTGATTTGTTTGCATCAGACGGTTGGAACTGTGTCAGCGAAACCGCCAACGACCTTAACCTTGTTCAGAACGTGGCAGAAATCATAATCCGCAACACTTCCTCCGAAAGTGAGCGTGAGGACTTCTGGGCGAAGGCAGAAAAGAACTTGCTTATGGCTCTTTTGCATTACGTTGGCACAATGACCTATCCCGGTACAGATAAGCTCTTGCCTGTAGAGGAGAGAAGTCTCGGAACGATATACAAAATCCTTTCCTCAACATCGGTGCAGGAGCTTGATGCGAAATTCCGCAGTCTGCCGCCCGATCATCCCGCACTGCCGCCTTACGGTATTTTCCGTCAGGCACATAAGCAGATTTGGGGTAACATCATCATTGGTCTTGGTAACCGCCTAAACGTATTCCAAAACAAATTGGTTGATGATATAACAAAACATCACGAAATCGACCTAACCTTGCCCGGAAAACAAAAGTGCGCTTACTTCTGTATCATATCCGACCAGGACAGCTCTTTGGAGTTCCTATCGTCTATGTTCTTTTCATTGCTATTCGTTAAACTGTTCGATTTTGCCCGTAGTCAGCCCAACCGCAGACTTCCCGTATGCGTAAACGTGCTGATGGATGAGTTCTGCAATATCAGTCTTCTTGACAGCAAAAAGATATTCTCGGTTGCCCGTTCCCGTAACATTAACATACAGGCAG
>CAZOSH010000005.1:0-17488 GCA_964582395.1 uncultured Oscillospiraceae bacterium
CTCGTAGATCATCTCCAGCCGGGCGGAGAAATCCGCATTCGGCGGCGTGGTGATGGCACCACAGCGCAGAAGGGTGAACTGGCCCCGGCTCGCTTCGATCAGTCCGAAGCCCGTGATGCCGTAGCCCGGGTCGATTCCCAGGATCCGCATATCAGAAGGGGTTGACGATGGACCAGTAATAAAGCACCACGGCGATCAGCACAAAGGCCAGCGCGATCCGGGCGCCCCAGACCTGCCACCGGGGCCGGGGGATATAGCTTTCCTGGGTTTCGTCAGGACGGTATTCTTCCATAGTATTTCACCTCAGCTTCTATCATAGCACATTTGTTTAGAATTGACAATTGAAATCTCCGGTTTATTTTTCGGTACGGAAAGGTCAAAAGGGTATTTACATTTGCTGTCAAATGATGTATGATACGGATGAACAGAGTAAGATGTTCCGCGTTAAGTGTCGCCGTGATGGGGAGTTGTACGGCGGACGAAGGCTTTGCGCCTGCGATGGAAGATCTGCACCCGCTGTTGCATACAGGTGGATGTCCTCCTTTATGTAGCATCGATACTCGGTTGGGTCAACGGCTGCATCGGCTTCTGCCTGCCCCAACTGGTATTCCATGGAATCATGCTCCCCATCCGTTTTCGGCTGGGGATTTTTTATTGGGGTATGCCGAAGCAGAACTCGGCATACCGTTTAATCATTGCTTAAGTTTTACTTCTTGATGAAGTTAGTGCTTCTGGTAGTGGTTGCGGGAGGAGCGGGATCCAACTTACGGTCGGCGATTCCCAGGATGTCCTCAGGCTTGATCCAGGGACGTCCCTGAATACCGGAGGTCTCTTCGTGGGTCAGATAGCCCTTGTAAGCGGTCAGGCTGCGGCGGATAAAGCCGTCGCGTACGCAAGCCTCTTCCAGACCATTGTTCATAATGTTCAGCAGCATGGGCAGAGTTTCACCTGCCAGTGCAACAGAAGTAGAATGAGCAACAGCACCGGGAATGTTGCTGACGCAGTAGTGAACTACGCCGTTAACAACATATCTGGGATTGTCGTGATGGGTCTCGTGGCTGGACTCGATAGCTCCGGGATCATCATTGGAGATGTCAACCAGAACAGAACCGGGCTCCATCAGCTTGAGCATTTCCTTAGTGATAAGGAAGTCCTTACGCTGCTTGGGCCACTTGACACAGTTGATGATCATATCTGTCTGAGGAAGAACAGATGCGATAGTCTCCTGTGTGCAGAACATTGTATTGATCTTCTGATTGTAACGATCGCCCAGAGTCTTCAGCAGACCGGGGTTGATGTCCATAACGGTAACATTTGCGCCCAAAGCATAAAGAACGGACAGCGCACCCTGACCGACGATACCGCCGCCGAGGATTACTACGTTCATACCGGGTGCGCCTGCGAAACCGCCGACGAACTTACCCTTACCGCCGTTGATAGTCAGCATGGACTCGAGACCGAACAATGCGCCCTGCTTACCTGCTGCTTCACAGTTAGGAGAGCCGTAGCGATGGCTGTCCTCAGCGGTGATAGCGATGCACTTGCTGTCCAAAATTGCCTGAACCTCTTCGGGATGTCCTGCGGGATGGATGCAGCAATAGATCATCTGATTTTCTCTCAGAAGACCGAACTCAGAAGGCTCGATCTCTTTGACCTTAGCAAGGAAATCGCAGGAATCCCACATTTCCTTCTGAGAGTCAACAATACGGGCGCCCATCTTGGCATATGCGTCATTGGAAAAACCTGCTCCTACGCCTGCGTCCTTTTCAACAAGAACGGTATGGCCTGCAGCAACGATGGAAGCAACTTCCAGAGGAGTGCAGATAACTCTGTTCTCGCCTACTTTAATATCTTTTAATACGCCAAATACCATAACTAAATCATCTTCTCCTTTTATACTTGCGAGGGGCGTCTGCCCCTCGCGCTCGCCTTAATTATTCCCCTTTAAGGCTTGCTTCGATCTCTGCAACCTCTGCTTCGTATGCGGGATACTCAGCATCGGAGCAATATACGAAATGATTGGGTCTGACTTCGAAGTAATGAGGCTTGTTTTCGCCTTCATCATAATTGTGGATGGAAGAATCGTAAGAGATTCTAACTCTTCTGCGCTCGTGGTGAGGATCGGGCTGAGGAATAGCCGAAAGCAGAGCCTTGGTGTAAGGATGCAGAGGATATTTGAACAGCTCGTCGCAGCTTGCCAGCTCAACCAACTTGCCGAAGTACATAATTCCGATACGATCGGAGAAGTACTTAACGACTGACAGGTTGTGAGCGATGAAGAGGATGGTAAGACCGTACTCTTCCTTCAGGTCGTTCAGCAGGTTGATGACCTGTGCCTGAACAGAAACGTCCAAAGCGGAAACAGGCTCGTCAGCGATGATGACCTTAGGATTGGTAACCAGAGCACGAGCGATACCGATACGCTGTCTCTGACCGCCGGAGAACTCGTGAGGATAACGGGTTGCGTGCTCCTCCATAAGTCCGACCTTCTTCAGCATACCAACAACGATACGATGTCTCTCTTCGGGATCCTTGATACCACGGATCTTAAGACCTTCGCCGATGATCTCCTGAACGGTCATACGGGGGTTAAGAGATGCGATAGGATCCTGGAATATCATAGCGATATTATCGGTAATGAGCTTACGCAGCTTTGCGTTCATTCTGCCATGGAGGGGCTGACCCTCAAAGTAGATCTCACCACCGGTGGGATTATAAAGACGGATGATAGTACGGCCGGTAGTGGTCTTACCGCAACCGGACTCGCCAACCAGACCGAAGGTCTCGCCGCGGCGAACACTAAAGCTAACGTCGTCAACAGCCTTTACATTATGGGTCTTACCGCGTTTTTTGGTTTTGAAGTGCATTACAAGATTTTTAACTTCCAATACGACTTCGTTATTATTCATTTCACTTGCCATGCTTCTCCTCTGCCTCCTTCATACGCTTAATTCTGTTCTTCAGTATTTCAGGCATCTCAACCTTGGGTGCGTCGGGATGACACAGCCAGGATGCTGCGTAGTGGGTATCACTAAGC
Organism: uncultured Oscillospiraceae bacterium; assembly: GCA_964582395.1. GTDB lineage: Bacteria > Bacillota > Clostridia > Oscillospirales > Butyricicoccaceae > RGIG3513. The sequence goes on from CAZOSH010000005.1 coordinate 3,038, forward strand.
TTGAAATAAGGAGGAGCTTCCTCGAAATCGAGAGCCAGCGCATATCTGTTACGGGGTGCGAATGCATCTCCCTGGGGAGGTGTGATCATGTTAGGAGGTGCGCCGGGGATCGCGAACAGCTTTTCCTTAGTATCAAGGTCAGGCATAGAGGACAGAAGTGCCCAAGTGTAGGGATGAGCGGGCTCATAGAAGATCTCATCGGCAGTACCGACTTCAACTATGCGGCCTGCGTACATAACGCAAATTCTGTCAGCCATATTAGCAACAACGCCCATATCGTGGGTGATGAAGATAACCGATACGTTGCTCTTTGCCTTCATTTCGTTGATCAGGTCAAGAATCTGAGCCTGAATGGTAACGTCAAGAGCGGTGGTAGGCTCGTCGCAGACGAGTATCTCGGGGTCGGAAGCCAGAGCGATAGCAATAACTATTCTCTGTCTCATACCGCCGGAGAACTGGAAGGGATACTGCTCAAATCTGACTTCTGCCTCGGGGATACCGACAGCCTTCATCAGTTCGAGAGCTCTTGCCTTAGCTTCTGCCTTGGGCATCTTAAGGCTGAGAGTCAGAGCTTCCATGATCTGCTTGCCTATCTTCATGATGGGGTTAAGTGCGGACAGAGGATCCTGGAAAACCAGAGAAATCTTCTTACCGCGGATATTGTAGAAGTCCTTTTCGGTGTACTTTGCCATATCCTCGCCGTGATACCAGATCTCGCCGCCGTCGATTCTGCCGTTTTTGGGCAGGATGCCGAGAACAGCCTTGGTGGTAACAGACTTACCGGAACCGGACTCACCGACTATTGCCAGGGTCTCGCCTTCATAAAGCTCGAAGCTTACGCCGCGAACAGCCTGAACAGTACCTGCATATGCGTTAAAATTAACGACCAGGTCATTTACTTTAAGGATGGGTTCTTTATTAAGATTAGCTTCCATATTTATCCTCCTCCCTTAAACGCCGCGCTGGGTGGGGTCAAATGCGTCACGCAGACCGTTAGCCAGCATATTGAAAGCGATCATCAGCAGAGAGATAACGATAGCGGGGCACCAAACCTTGTAGGGGTACTGCATAAGGGACTTCTGTCCGTCGGAAAGCAGAATACCCATAGAGGTATCGGGAGCCTGAACGCCCAGACCGAGGTATGCAAGGAAGGACTCGGTGAAGATAGCGGAAGGAATAGCCATCATAGCTCTGGTAATGATGGGACCTATAGAGTTAGGCAGAATGTGCTTGAAGATAAGTGCAAAGTCCTTAACGCCCAGGGTACGTGCTGCAAGAACATACTCGTAGCCCTTATAGCGGTAGAACTGAGTTCTTATCATACGTGCGGTACCTATCCAGTTCTGGATAAGCAACGCGAATATAATAGAGGTAAGGCCTGCACCAAAGTACAGCATAAACAATGTAACGATAACAATCTGAGGAATTGCGCTGATGATCTCAGTGATACGCATGAGAACCATATCAACCCAACCGCCGTAGTAACCGGCAATAGAGCCGTATACCAGACCGATTGCAACGTTAGCAAAGGTGGAAACGAAAGCGATGATCAGAGAGATACGTGCACCTCTCCAAAGACGGGTCCACAGGTCACGGCCCAGATAGTCGGTACCGAACCAGAAATAAGTATCGTCATCCAAGCCGACATACTTGTAATAGTCGATCTTAACACGGCACATTTCCTTGCCGGCGATGACTTCACCGGTCTCTTCGACCTTCAGGATGCAACCTGCATACTTTTCAGAAACCTTGTCCAGGCTCTTGGTCTCATCAAGGAAGATACCTGCGCCGGTTGCGGGATCGTAGTAAAGCTGGCGGCCTTCCATCCAACGGGAACCGTCCATAATGCCAATCTTGCAAAGTCCGGGGACTTTAGGAGGCAGGTCCTTAATAGCGCCGTTCTGCTCATTGTATCCATAATCATTGAAGCTGGGTCCGAAGATTGCCAAAAAGATCATAACGAGAATGACGAAGAAAGCGATAAGGGAGCCCTTGTTGCGGCAGAAACGGATAGCAGCATCCTTAAAGAAGCCGATAGGTTTGCCTTCAAACTTGGTATCGGAGATAGTTTCATCCATCTGGACAAGCACAAGCTTGCTTGTGTCAACAGACTGATATTCGGGAGCATCAGGTGTGAATATCTTCATTCTTTCTTACCTCCTACACGAACTCTCGGGTCAACAACACCGTACAGCAAGTCGCACAGCAGAATGGAGCCCAAGGAAATAAGGCTATAGAAGACAAGTGTTGCCTGAGTAACGTTGTAGTCTATAGCATTGATGGACTTGATCATCAGACCGCCCATGCCGGGGATGGAGAATATACTCTCGATAACCAGCGAACCGCTCATAATGTTGGTAAACAGAGCGACCAGGGTGGACAGGATGGGGAGAATGGAGTTACGAATACCATGGCGGATAGTAGCCTGGGCTTCGGTAAGTCCCTTTGTACGTGCAAGGAGCATAAAGTCAGAGTTGATGGTCTCTGCCAGCTCAGCACGGAGATAACGGGTAATGGTTGCGATAGGACTCAGAGCCAGAGCAACGATGGGCAATGTCATAGAATATAACATTGCAAAGCCGGTGGAACCGGGCTCATAAACGATGGGGAATAATCCCAGTTTAAATCCTATAAAATACTGCAACAGCGATGCGAAAACGAAGGACGGAACCGAGATACAGATAACGACCATAACAGAGATAACGTGGTCGATCCAGGTGTTCTTCTTAACCGCTGCAAGAATACCGAAACCAATACCAAGAGGTATAGAGATCATCAGAGAGAAGATGTTCTCATAGATAGTAATGGGTATCTTGTCGCCGAGGATTCCCCAAACAGTCTGATTGGGCTGTAACTTCAGAGAGTAGCCCCAATCCCATTCGGTAACAACATTTTTAACGAAGATACCGAACTGAACGAGAATAGGTTTGTCAAGATTGTGCTTTGCATAGAGTGCATCCAACTGCTCTTGGGTAATGTCTTCCAGCCCATCATAAATACCGCCGGGCATCATACGTATCATACAGAATACCAGGGTAAGAATGATTACCAGGGTGATAAACATCGCCAAGAGTCTTTCACCAATGTACTTAAGCATTTGCCTTTCCTTTCTTTCTTTATGTATTTTTATTAAATGTACTCAAGTTTTCGGTCTTCTTTGTTCCCCGCTCCGAGCAAAAACGGAATCGCCGCCGTCCCCTCTCGGAGCAAAGGTCTCAGCTTGATGGAAAGCTTCGACAAAACGCAGAAAGACACTTATACATTTATATGTTACAGTATAACAAAATACACAAAAAAAATCAATCCCTCAAATTGTCATCCAATTTTTAAGAAATATGCTTTTTTTGGTTAAACCTTTTGTAATGTTTGATTTATTTTATACAATAAATCGGTTGAGTTTTTGTGTATTTTACCGAAAAAATGCCCTTTTTCAGCCAAATCAACCTTTTGGAAGGGTCTGAATTATTAACCATTTTTCGACCCAAAAAACCAAATTTTGTCGATTTCGTCAAAAATGACGGTTTTCTTTTGTGCACATTGCACAAATATCAACTCTTTTCCTTGTTTTTTCAGCCCACAATGAGCCCTTTCTTTGCCCATCTGTGGCTGAAATTGATACAAAAATGCACTGTTTTTGTACATTTTTTTAGATTGAGCTCAACTCACTTTGTATACAATCTCTCCGCCTTTATCACACAGAAATACATTTCTCCCATTCGGGCTCGCATCTGTTCTTTTACGGCACTTACTATTTTGCTGTCGGTCAGTTTCACATCATAAGGCACTGCAAGGTCAAATATGATGTTGGTATGGGATGGGCCCGTGACCGTGCGCAGGTCGTGGAAGGACAGCCCGGGGTCGATATCACGCAATATCTCTTTAAGGTTTGTCGATATTTCCGGCAAGAGGAGATTTTCCGTGTCGATGGGATCCATATGTATCACCGCCTCGCAGCCGAGGGTCTCATAGAGTTCCACCTCGATGTGGTCGATAACATCGTGAAGCTCAAAAACATTCATATTCCCCGGTACTTCTCCGTGAAGAGAGATCATTCGTCTTCCCGGACCGTAATCGTGGACCACCAGATCGTGGATCCCTATTATCTGTTCGTGGGAACAAACTATTTCCTGTACCTGCGCCACAAACTCCTCTGACGGCGCCTGACCTAACAGCGGACTTATGGTCTCCCCTGCTGCTCTGATTCCCGACCAGAGAATAAACAGTGATACCGCCGCACCGCACCAGCCGTCAATATTTACAGAGGTAAAGTGTTCCATAATTCCCGAAACAATCACCGCTCCCGTTGCTGCCATATCTCCGAAGCAGTCAAAGGCGGTGGCGCGCATAGCGGCTGAATCAAGCTTTTTGCCGATATTGCGGTTATATATGTACATATAAAGCTTCACGCCCACCGACAGAATAAGGATGACCGCCGAAACTACAGAAAACTCGGTATCCGCAGGATCTGCTATCTTTGCTATTGAGGTCTTCAGCACCTCAATTCCCATCAGAATAATGAGAAAGGATACCGCAAGTCCCGAGATATACTCGAATCTTCCGTGTCCGAAGGGGTGGTCGGAATGAGGCTTTTGCGCCGCAAGCTTAAATCCTAGCAATGTCACAAGGGATGATGCCGCATCGGACAGATTGTTAAAGGAGTCTGCGGTTATTGATACCGAGCTGCTTAAAACTCCCGCAAAATACTTTGCCCCGAACAAAATGATATTAAGTACTATTCCCACGATGCTGCACAGCAGACCGTATGCCGAGCGCACCTCTGCCGATCCGTAATTATCCCTATCTTTTATAAATAACCGCGCTAATAATGATATCAATTTTCTCACCCGTTTCTATGCCCATTACAGGCATATAAATTAAAAGGTGCGCAGAAGTCTGCACACCTTTCCCGTTGAAATTATTATTCAGCGATCTCTTCTGCTTCGCCGCATTCGCAGCAGCACTCGCAGGACTCTTCCTCGCCGCAATCATACTCGCAATCGCAATCGCAGGTATCACAGTCATCTTCACAGCAGCAGCATTTGAGCTTACCCTTGTTAAAGAAGTAGTAAACAGCAGCTGCAGCGCCTGCAACGGCTACGATGCCACCGATAACGGCAAGAATGGTTTTTAAGGTCTTGTTCATAAATCATTCCTCCTTATATCTTTGTTGATTTTATTGTACCATATATTTTTACTCAAAGGAAGACGCAAAATGAAAATAATTTAAAAATATTTTCCGTTTTTGTAAAAAAGAAGCACCCTGAAAAGGGTGCTTCATATCTTTATCAGAACTTCGACTTGTCAGCCCAAAGACCGAGAGCGGGATTGCTGATATAGAATATCTCCTCGCCGTTAATGGTGTGGTAGCCGTCGGTCAGCTTTTCGGGGTCATAGGTCTTGACTATCTCGTCATAAGGGATATAGTCAAATCCTACGCCGCGCACCTCTTCTTCGGAAAGAAGCTTGGTGCAGTAGGTAATAGAAAATCTTCCGTCGGAAGAACCGTGGATCAGATGTGCCGCTGCGGACATATTGCCCTTAAGGTCCTCGCAAGTCTTGCAGCACTCAATTATATGCTCTCTTCCGGTATATCCGTACTTGCGGATAAGTCCGTCGATAGCCTCATCCTCACCGAACTTATGAACACCGGGAGCAAGAACGATCAGCTCGCCGCCGTCAGCAATAGCCATACGGGTGCGGTAAACCGACTTGTTTGCCAGCCAAGTGGTCTTGAACTCGGAAGGATCCATATTGACGACCACCTTCTTAAAAGGCTTGTCAACAAAGATGAGATTCTTCTCCTGAGCAAGCTCAACAGCCTTCTCAAAGCTCTTTCTTCCTTCGCCCATAAACAGACCGTGGATACGGGGCACATTTCCGGGCGCGGTGGTGACCGTCAGCACATACTGCAGAGGAACATCTTTGAGGAAGTTTTCCTGTGCGTAGTCAAAGACCTTACGGACAGGGGTGTAATCCTTGCCCATCATTCTCTCCATACCGTAGAAAGCGCCGAGAATATGGGAAGCGTTGATCATACGATTTCCGCCGCAGCCGACGAAGACGTTTTTGGAATAGTTAGCCATTCCAACGACCTCGTGAGGAACGACCTGACCCACCGAAAGAATAAGATCATAGCTCTTATCCATTATCAGCTTGTTGACCTCGACGGTGATAGCCTCATCCATAATGCCCTCAGAGACTTCTTTGACGAAGGATGCGGGAACTTCACCTATCTTAACAACATCGGTACGCCAATTGTGAACGATGAACTTCTCATAAGGAATGTCAGGGAACATGATCTTGCCTTCTTCCTCGGTCATGGCAACGTGTGTGCCCAGAGCGGGAAGAACGTCGATCTCGCATTTATCCTTCAGCAGGTTGTAATAAGCATTGGTTATCTTACCTGCGCAGGAATAAAAGCGAGTAAAGTCGGGAGGCAGAAGAAGTACCTTCTTAAGCTCTCCGCAGCTTGCAAGGGATTCCTCAATGGCAGAATAAAGCTGCTCATCGCTGATTCCCAAATTGTCTTTATCATAAAGGGCAAATGCTTTCATTCAGATCACCTTTATACAGAATAGGTATTGGCAGTGGTGTTGCCGCCCTTGCCTGTCCAATTGGTGTGGAAGAACTCGCCGCGTGCGTGATCTAAGCGCTCATAGGTATGTGCGCCGAAGTAGTCACGCTGTGCCTGAAGCAGGTTTGCGGGCAGTCTGTCGCACTTGTAGCCGTCAAAATAACTCAGTGCAGCACTCATTGCGGGAGCGGAAACGCCGTTAAGTGCTGCGGTTGCAACAACATTTCTCCAGCTCTGTGCACACTCTTCAACAGTCTTCTTGAAGAAGGGATCAAGCAGCAGATTCTGCAGCTCGGGGTTATTGTCATAAGCTTCCTTGATCTTGCCGAGGAATACGCTGCGAATGATGCAGCCGCCGCGCCACATAAGAGCGATGCCGCCGTAGTTGAGATTCCAATCATAGGTCTTTGCAGCGGTACGCATAAGGGTGTAACCCTGTGCATAGGAAACTATCTTGGAAGCATAAAGTGCCTTCTTGATATCGTCGATGAATGCCTTCTTATCGCCATTGAAGACGATGGGAGTCTTTTCAAAAACCTTGGAAGCGGCAACGCGCTCATCCTTCATAGCGGACAGGCAGCGTGCGAAAACAGCTTCACCGATAAGGGTAAGGGGTACACCTTCGTCGAGAGCGGCAACGGTGGTCCATTTGCCTGTGCCCTTCTGACCTGCGGTGTCGAGTATCTTGTCAACGATGGGTGCGCCGTCGGTATCCTTATAAGCAAGGATGTCACGAGTAATTTCGATGAGGTAGCTGTCCAGCTCGCTCTCGTTCCACTCGGCAAATACTTCGTGCATTTCGTCAGCACTCATACCGAGAACATTCTTCATCAGCTGATATGCTTCGCAGATAAGCTGCATATCGCCGTATTCGATGCCGTTGTGAACCATCTTTACAAAGTGGCCTGCGCCGTTTTCACCGACCCAGTCACAGCAAGGAGAACCGTCCTCGACCTTTGCGCAGATAGCCTGGAAGATGGGCTTTACGCTTTCCCAAGCAGCCTTGCTTCCGCCGGGCATAAGGGAGGGGCCGAGCAGAGCGCCTTCTTCGCCGCCGGAAACACCGGTGCCGATATACAGCTTGCCCTTGCTCTCAACATAAGCAGTTCTGCGGGTAGTGTCGGGGAAATGGGAGTTACCGCCGTCGATAATGATATCGCCGTCCTCAAGGAGGGGGAGCAGCTGCTCGATCATATCGTCAACAGCCTGTCCTGCCTTGACCATCATCATAACCTTGCGAGGCTTTGCCAGAGAATCTACCAGCTCCTGCAGGGAGTATGCGCCGATGATGTTTTTGCCTGCGGCTCTGCCTTCAACAAAGTTCTTGACCTTCTCGGTGCTGCGGTTAAAAACAGCAACGGTAAAGCCCTTGGATTCCATATTCATAACAAGGTTCTCGCCCATAACGGCAAGACCGATAAGACCTATATCTGCCTTTTTCATTGTTATTATCTCCTTATTTTATCTCTTTACGCGGGCATTGCCTGCATAGATGGACCAGACCTGCTCCTCATCTGCGGGAGTGCCGTAGTCGGTAAGCATAGTGGTTGCAAGTGCGCCGGTTGCCCAGCCGAACTTGATCCACTTTTCAGGCTCCCACTCGCGGAGTATGCCGTAAAGCATACCGCCAACATATCCGTCACCGCCGCCGATACGGTCTAAAACGGTGATCTCGCGGGGCTCTTCAACATACCACTCGTCACCTGCCAGCATAATTGCGCCCCACATATGGGTGTTGGCAGAGTATACCTGACGGAGAGTTGTTGCAAATACCTGTGCGTTGGGATATGCAGCCTTAACTTCCTTGATCATACCCTTGAAGCCGTCGATCTTTGCAGCGATATCCTTGCCGCCTGCTTCGGGGCCCTTGATACCCAGAGCCAGCTGGAAGTCTTCTTCATTACCGATAAGAATGTCGGAAACAGATGCGATCTCGGAGAATATCTCGCGGAGCTCCTGCTCTCTGCCTTCCCAGAAGGAAGCGCGGTAATTAAGGTCGAAGGAGATCTTTGTTCCGCTCTTCTTTGCAGCGCGTGCAAGCTCAAGGCAGAAACGGCTGGTGTCGGGAGACAAAGCGCCTACAAGACCGGACAGATGAAGGATCTGTACGCCTTCCTTATTGAAAATGCGGTCAAGATCAAAATCCTTAACGTTCAGAGTTCTGCCGACTTCACCTGCGCGGTCGTTCTGAACGCGGGGACCTCTCATACCAAAACCGCTGTCAGCGATGTTGAACTGATGACGATAGCCCCAAGGTCCGCCCTGATCTACTTCGGGACCTTCAAACTCGATGTTGCGGAAACGCAGCTCGGACTTGATGAAATCTGCAATGGGGCTGCCCTTGACAAAGGTAGTCAGCACCTTGGTCTTAAGACCGAGAGAAGAAGATACATTAAGCACATTGCTTTCAGCGCTGGTAGCCTGCATAATATAGTTGCGGCTTACGTGAACAGGCTGACGATCGGTGGGAGTTATGCGAACACCCATACTGGTAGGAACGACCAGACTATAAGCACAGTTTTCTTTCAGTTTCATTATATTTTCCCTCCATTTTTGCATATTAGAGTTCTACTCAAATTACCTCATTATACATATTATAATATTTTTTATTCCCCGTCAACCTGATTAATATTGCATTTATGTTGAATTTAGTATTGCAAATGTGCTATAATGATTGCAACTTGTCGAAACGCTGAAGATGTTTTGACTAACTACAACCATTATAATTGATTCATCTCAAAAGAAGAGGTGCTGTATGAATATTTATGATATAGCCAGAGAAGCGGGCGTATCCATTGCCACCGTTTCCCGAGTTATCAACGGCAGCAATAAGGTCAGCGAAGCAACTAAGAAAAAGGTCCTCGACTTGGTTGAAAAATACCAGTACTCTCCCAATGCATTTGCCCGCGGTCTCGGCTTGGGCACAATGAAAACAATAGGCGTACTCTGCGCCGACATCTCAAACCTCTATATCAGCGAGGCAATGGCTCATATTGAGCACGGACTTCACGATTACGGCTTCAACTCTCTGCTCTGCTGCACAGGATATGACCATCAAGACAAGGAAAACGGTGTCAAGCTGTTGCTTTCACGGAATGTTGACGGACTTATTCTTTTAGGCTCTCACTATTGCGAGGAGGAAGAAAGCGCCAACGAATATATCTATCAGGCAGCAAAGACCGTCCCGATCTTTATGGTGGATGCGGTGCTTCACGGCGAGAATATTTACAGCATTGCCTGCGACGATTATGACATAACAAAGCAGCTTGCCGAAAGGCTGCTTGATTCGGGAAGCAAGTCACCCATCTTCCTTTACCGCCACGATTCATACACCTGCCGTAAAAAAATAAAGGCCATCACCGACGCCTGCCGCGAAAAGGGCATTGCTTTCGGTGATGACCGTGTATTTCTTTGTCCCATAGGTATCTCGGGATGTGTCAAGACCCTGCGCAGAGCGGAAGAGTCTTTAAACTTTGATACCGTTATGTGTGACAATGACCTTCTCGCCGCATCCACCCTACAGTATGCCCAGGAAAAAGGCTTCTCTGTCCCCGAGGATCTGCGAGTTACGGGCTATGACTTTACCATTCTGTCACTGACCACTACTCCCCTTCTGACCACCATTGACAACAAGGTCGAGCACGTGGCAAGAGCGGTAGTGGACACCCTTGTGCTTCGTCTTAACAACGAGATAATTTCTCAAAAAACTATTTTCTCTGCGGATATTATTTCAGGCCGTTCCATTTGACCGAAACACGCTTTTCATTGAAAAGCACACCGGTCAGTCTGGGCACGCCGAAGCTTTTTACAAACAGATCGCATTTACAGAGGAAAATGTAATAAACATTCAGCCCGCAGCCCAACATAGTTTCAAAGTTACCCTGCCCCTTGGCGATGACAACATCAGCATCGTCAAGGGCTTTTTTCATTTCTTCGCCCACTTCGCTGATCTGTGTACCCGAAATATCGGTGCCGTTGTCGATGACCTTTACCACCTTGTCAAGCCCGATATAATACGCATCCTCGCGGGTAGCATCGTTGATGACGGGCGCGCCGCGGGTAGCGGCAACAAACTCGACATCGGGATAATACTCCTTAAGCTTCTGCAGGAATATCTTATCCAGCACTATCTCTCCCGCATTGTCGGTGATATACAGCACCTTTTTTGCCTTTGCAAGCTCGGCTTTCAGGTTTTCATACTCAACGGGGTCGACCTCTTCATCCTTGGCGCTGTCCAGCTTTTTATCAAGTTCCGACATATCCACGCCGCCGTGAAGAGCTCCGAAGTCGATATAATTTCCCAAACGGGCATATTTCAAAGCGCAAAGCAAGGGATCATCGGAAGAATCTATGACCTGCATCACTCTGTCGAGCCTTTCAAGGACAAAATCATTGGACTCCTTTTTGATCTCGGCATAGATGTCCTTTATATGAAAATACTTGTCAAAAGCTCTGCCGAAGCGTGATACCAGATAAGGCGCAGCAACGCCCTCGGGTGATTCCGCAATAATGCGGCAGACATCCTTCATATAGTCCAGCTTTTTCTGTTCGTCATCAAACTCCGCTATCTGAGCCATCTGTCTTTTTATAAGACAAGCGATACATTGTGAATTAAACTGCATGGTTTTTACCTACCTATAATTTTTTGCATATGTTGACCTATGCGTTTTTATATAGTATAAAATGGCTTTTTAAATTAGTCAACACTTGAATCGACCTGTTTAATGTGATAAAATAATGCCCGTAAGAAAATAACTTTTCAGAGAAAGAGGTAATAACTATGGCAAAAGACATTGCTGCCGAAAGCCTTAAAATGCACTATGAAAAGCGCGGAAAGATAGAGGTCATCTCTACCGTCCCCTGCTCCACAAAGGAAGATCTGTCCCTGGCATATACCCCCGGTGTTGCCACACCCTGTCTTGAAATACAGAAGGATGTGAATAAATCCTACGAGCTTACCCGCCGCCACAATCTGTGCGCCGTTATTACCGACGGCACCGCTGTTTTGGGTCTGGGCGATATCGGCCCCGAAGCAGGTATGCCCGTTATGGAAGGCAAATGTGCTCTGTTTAAATCCTTCGGCGACGTTGACGACTTCCCCCTCTGCGTAAAGAGCAAGGATGTTGACGAGTTCGTAAACGCCGTTTATCTGATCTCCGGCTCTTTCGGCGGAATCAACCTTGAAGATATTTCCGCTCCCCGTTGCTTTGAGATCGAGCGCAAGCTGAAGGAAAAGTGCGATATCCCCATCTTCCACGACGACCAGCACGGCACAGCGGTCATCACCCTTGCAGGTCTGACCAACGCTCTTAAAGTGGTGGGCAAGAAGAAGGAAGATGTTAAGATAGTCACATCCGGTGCAGGCGCTGCCGCTATTGCTATTGTCAAGCTTCTGCTCAGCGCAGGCTTTAAAAATGTTATTATGACCGACCGCACAGGCGCTATTTACGCAGGCCGCGGGGGTCTTAACTGGATCAAGGAAGAAATGGCTCAGGTCACCAACCTTAATAAGGAAAAGGGAACTCTTGCCGATGTTATAAAGGGCGCCGATGTATTTATCGGTGTTTCCGCTCCCGGCACACTGACCCCCGAAATGGTCAAGACAATGGCAAAGGATTCCATCATCTTTGCCTGCGCTAACCCCACCCCCGAAATATTCCCCGATGATGCCAAGGCAGGCGGCGCCGCTGTTGTTGCAACAGGCCGCTCCGACTTCCCCAACCAGATAAACAATGTTCTGGCTTTCCCCGGCATCTTCCGCGGTACTTTTGATGTGAGAGCTTCCGACATCAACGAAGAAATGAAGGTCGCTGCCGCAACCGCTCTTGCGGAGCTTATCTCCGATGACGAGCTCAATGCAGAATACATCATCCCCGCCGCCTTTGATAAGCGAGTAGGCCCCGCAGTTGCTGCCGCCGTCGCCGAAGCCGCAAGAAAAACAGGTGTAGCAAGAATATAAAAAAATAAGCTGAATATATCAAAAAGCACAATGCGTGATGCATTGTGCTTTTTGTGTTTTATAGTGTATTATCTGCGCTTTTTGATTATCACAACAATTGCTACAATCGCTGCAACCGCAACAACACCGATAATTACATACAGGATAACGCCGTTATCTTTCTTTTCTTCCGCTGTATCAGGCTCAGCAGGAGTATCGGGCTTGTCGGGAGTTGTTGGCTCATCGGGTTCTACGGGTGTGTCGGGTTCTGCAGGCTTATCAGGCTCAACAGGAGTGTCAGGCTCAGCGGGCTTATCGGGTTCTGCGGGAAGCTTTGCTATTGTTTCGGTCTTTTTAGCAGAACAAACTGTGCAGATATAGGTCATTTCGCCTTCTGCGTCAATAGTTGCCTGCTTGGTCTCTGTACCCGCATCCCAGGTATGCGCCGCTTTGTCCGCTACCTCACCGCAGGAGCAGGTGTGCCAATGATTTGTTTCATCACTGTTCCACTTTGTTCCATAGCTGTGGGTATGACCAAGAGCTTCCTTAATCACATAACCGCAAGCGGTGCACTTCTGCGCTGTTGTCTCGGTTGCTTCCGCACCGGGAATATGTGCAGCTTCATCTGCTTTTGCTCCGCATTTGCTGCACTGATGCCAATGCTTTTCGCCATTGGTCTTCCATTCTGTGCTGAACGAATGGGTTATATTTCTTTCATAACCGCAGATATTACAATCCTTATCACAAGCATTTGTAAAGCTGTGATCAGCCTTATCCTTTACCTCACTGCAGCCCGAGCAAGCATACCAATGGGCTGTCGCATTGTTGCTCCACTTGGTTTCATACTTGTGGGTATGACCGAGTGCGGGTGCAATTACATAGGAACATACTGTGCAGGTCTGAGCAGTGTATTCTGTTGCTGCTGCACCTGCGATATGGGATGCGCTGTCCTTCTTGTCTCCGCAGGCTGAGCATTCATACCAATGTCCGTTTCCATCCTTTGACCATTCGGTCTTGTATTTATGACCGGGAGCTGTGCCGTGTTCGAAAGTGTCTGTGCCCTTTTCGCCGCAGCTTGTGCAGTTGTAATAATATACAGCCGCATCAGTGCAGGTTGCCGCACTCTTGAGATATGTGTCGGTAATGGTTTTGTCGGTGTAGTTATGCGCAAGGAGCGAGCCTGCTTCATAGGTGCTGCTTCCCTTTGCTCCGCAATCACAGGAATAGTAATACAAAGCCTTGGAAGTGCAGGATGCGCGTGAATGCAGATAGCTATCGCTTGTCACCTTGTTCACATAGGAATGCGCAAGTGTTCCGCCATAGCCCTTGCTACAACGGGTACAAACAGCCTGCGCGGTGCAGGTTGCTGTGCCGCCGGTATGACCAAGGCTTGTACCATAGGAATATGTAGTCGTTCCCTTTGCGGTACAGGTCTGGCAGCAATAATAATACTTTGCCGCATTGGTGCAGTCTGCCGACGATGCCTTATATGCATCGGTAGTTACCTGCTTGGTGAACTTATGCTCTTCTGTTTTTCCGTTTGTGTAAGACTCTGTGCCCTTGGCGGTACAGGTCTCGCAACGGTAGTAATATTCTGCGGCTGCGGTACAGCTTGCCGCTGACTTAAGATAGGTTGTGCTTGTGTCCTTCTTGGTGAAGGTGTGGGCAAGGGTGGTGCCGCTTTCAAAAGTAGTTGTTCCCTTTGCTCCGCATACGCAGGAATGATAGTACTTTGCCTTTGCTGTGCAGCTTGCACCGCTTGCAAGATATGTATCGGTTGCTACCGTCTTGTTATATGTGTGGGTCAGAGTGTTTCCGTAAGGCTGACTGCAACGGGTGCAGACTGCCTTATCTGTGCAGGTTGCTGTGCCGCCGGTATGACCGAGGCTTGTACCATAGGAATATGTAGTCGTTCCCTTTGCGGTACAGGTCTGGCAGC
>CAZOSH010000006.1:0-7686 GCA_964582395.1 uncultured Oscillospiraceae bacterium
AAACAAATGGAAGCTTCTGTTGTGGGAAAGGTTGAAGATGATAATATTTCCTTTACCTCGTCTTCCATAAGCGCAACTGCATATCCGGACATATGGAGTACTGAAAAGGTTCAAAATCCATCGACTTTCGAAAGGCAAAATAATGCCGATGATCCTACCTACAATATTTATACATATAAAACCGACAAGGATGTAATTACACAATGCTGGGATGGCGAAAAATGGAGCGGACTTGAAACATTTCAGAAAACCAAACAGCTTGCACCGAATTGGTCATATATAGATGATGCTATCGGAGGACGATATGAATATTCGGCGGATTTTCCGCAAGTGGGAGATATTTTTATCCCTAAATATGATGACGAAAGCTATGCTACCGCATTTGCAATGGTGTACAGTAGAGGAAATGAGACTGTTGATACAAGTCTATATAACAATAACGGTTTTTATGGTGTTATTACAGGGGTGTATCACGACCAAGCAGATAGAGATAGTGAATTAGCCGTATACACTTATGATTTTACTGTGTACGATGCAAACAACGGAGCACCGCTGTTTTCGGATGTCTTTGCAGTTGGAGACAGAATAAGCATAAAAGGATCGCCGTTGAGTCTTTACGACATCAAAGACACCGAAATACTTTCTTTTGATAATACCACCAATACCATCGGTTTTGCTGAGGAAACATTTTTACAGCCAAAACAGTATGTTGTTACGGAAAGGGATATTATTGCGGGGGTAAAGACATGGTTTGATAACGGATATCGTCAATGGGCAATTTTACCTAAATCTACTATTTCGTCGGGAACGCTGCTTTTCACCACCGAAGATGGAGAAGATCTGAAAAATATATATGAATGGGATAGAGAAAATCTATGTGTGAAGAATACTTACGCTGTAGTAGATGAAAACATGGGTGACTCAAACGAAATGTATCATCAATTGGGGCACTACAGCTTGGGGAACGCTGAAATAAAGATACAAAGAGATATCCCTGATCTTGATTATATTTGTGAAAGTGAAAATAGGCTTTGGGGTGTAAGTAATAAGAATCACACAATTTATGCTTCTGCGTTGGGACTGCCTTGGAGGTTTAGCGATTATGAGACCGTATCAACAGATTCCTATGCCGTGGCGGTGGCAAGCGAGGATGATTTTACTGCCATCTGCGCTTACGGAGGCGGTGTGTGTTGCTTTAAGGAAAACCGCCTTCATAAGATGCTCGGCTCATACCCTGCCGAATACTATATGAACGAGTATGAGATCGCGGGAGTGCAAAAGGGCAGCGAGCGGTCTTTGCAGATCATAAACGAGGTACTGTATTACAAAGGAACAAACGGCATCTACGCGTATAGCGGCGGTGTGCCGAGCCTTATCTCCCGTGAATTGGGAAATGTGACAAGCAAAGCATCTGCGGCGGTTGCCCACGGGCTGAACTATTATATCAGCCTAGGTGACGGCATTTATGTTTATGACAAGCTTCACGGCTTATGGATGAAGCAGACAAAAGCTGCGGCAGATACCATGGTAAATGTGGGCGGCACGGTGGTCACCCTGCAAGATGGGGTGCTTTACGGCAACACGGGAAGCACTGACGATGCAATGTGGCGCGTCGAGCTTACACCTTTTGAAAGCGACACAGAAATAAAAAGGTGCTACGGAAAAGTAATCATCCGTATGGATATGAGTCAGGACGCTGTGTTACAGATGTATGTCCGAGAGGATAATAAAAAGCTCAAAAAAATATACAGCCACCGATCACCGAGAGAAACAAGTATTGAAGTACCCCTGCCCATAGGGCGCTGTGACCGTTTCAGCATTGTTTTAGAGGGTAAAGGCAAGGTCACTCTGCGCTCAATAGCAGTGGAATACATATAGGCTCGTAGGCTTCGCAATGATATATTTTGCCGTTGGCAAAATATGAAATCCACCTTTGGTGGATGAGATCCGCATTCTGCGGATGAAATATTTGATTCGCAAAACCACTCTCACCTGCTACGCAGGAGCTCCCCCAAGGGAGAGCTAAGACAGTGTCGTTCTGCGATGGAATAATTAGTGGGTTGTGACAAATATATCACAATCCCATACTATCAAAATAAGCTGACCAACAATTGTTGGTCAGCTTATTTATTGTTCAATATTATTTTGTTTTTCTTGGCGTTGTTTTTTGCGCTCAAGGCGCTTTTCTTTTTGATGTCTGACAGCGGCTTTGATCTTTTCGTGCATAGCCTTCAAAACCGCCAGAGTTTTCTGATCGTTGGGAAACAGCCACTTCAGCAAGAATATGGCAATTGCCACGGTGACCAGTTTTTCGGGAGAGATGGGCAGCCACAGAAAGGCAAGATAAGCGCCGCCTACGGCAATCATCCAAGGAATGCCCAAGGCAGTACCTACGGCAAAGACTACATAGGACCAACCATTGGTTATCATCCAACCTATGGCAAGGCACAAAAGCAACCGCGGATTGGTCAAAAACAGTATTGCCTTTTTTAAATAATGCTTGATCTTTTCCTTGTTCATCTGCGCTCCCCAAATGAAAAAGTGTCTGTCATTTTATTTTAACACACTTTTACATAAAATGTGTTAAAAATTACAATTATTTTATTTTTGTTATGCCTGCATTGTCAAGAAAGACGATCCTGCAGCCGCAAAGGTCATAAAGCTCCGGGGCAGAGAGGTTACTGCTTCCACTGATAAGCACCATTGACGGAGAAAGACGGGCACAAAGTGATGTAAACATCCGCGGCGCGGTGGTATAGGCGTTGCCTATGATCAATATATCGGTTTTGGGAATGGCGGGAAGCTCAGTGTATGGGTCGATTGCCGACAGGTCTAAAAGCGACAGCTTATCGGTAACTATTCTTGCGGCGGACGTTTCACCGAGACAAAGAAGTTCCACCGAGAAGCCGTCAAAGTTAAGACTGCCGCTTTCGGTATAAATGAGAGCATCCACGCCGATCATTTCTTTCGGCGCATATATTTTGTCACACAGGTCGGGGTCGAGTCCGCCTGACGCAACATAGGATGTGTCAAGCAACAATACCGTTTGTCTTCTGCCTAAACTGAACTGATTTTCCGCAAAATATGCCCCGTTATATCCGGCGGGAGCACCGATATTTACAACCTGACCACCGTTTACAACGCTGATACAGACCGAACCACCTTCGCCCCATACGGTGATCTGCGGAGTGGCGGTGAAATATGCAAAACACAACGATAATATTATTGCCGCTGCCGACACAGACCCAAACAGAGAGGGCGATATCTTTCTGAAATACAAGACAACAGCGCCGACAAACAGAATGATCGCCGTGAGAATAAGCCAGACATTTTCAGAGCTTGCCGTAAGGCGCATACTGTCACCGGTGAGATGGATCACCCAATTGATATATTTCAGCGGAAGGCTGATCATAAAAAGTGCAATACTTTGCACTTGGGGAACATATATGGCAAGAGGAAGCAGGAAAATACCCATAAACATAGCGGGAGATACCGCCCAGGTGGCAAGCAGGTTTGACAGTAGCGAGGTCAGCGACACCGACGGGAAGAAAAGCATCTGCAAAGGCAGGGTGAATACGGTTGCCGATGCGGTGACCGCCAGAGTGGATATAAGCCAATGACAGAGTTTTAGAAGGATCTTATTTCGGGGCAGTTTTTCGCTGAAAAATCCCATAATGCGGGGAGAAAAGAGTATTATTCCCAATGTGCTGAAAAAGGACAGCAAAAATCCTGCCGAGCATAGTGCAAAGGGGTTGAATATTCCGATGACCGCTCCCGCGGCGGTCAGTGAAGTGATGGCATCATACTCGGCTTTCATCAAAAATGCCACTGCCAAAAATGAACTCATTATAAGTGCACGGACTATTGACGGAGAAAATCCCGTCATTGCCGCAAATGCCAGCATCAACGGCAGCGAGATGACCATTGCCGCCTTTTTGGGGAATATAAAGCAAATGATGGCAAGCAATATGGTCATATGCATACCCGATACGGCGGCAAGATGGGAAAGCCCGCTTGCCCGCAGAGAAGCGTTGTAGTCGGGAGTAAATCCTCTTCGATCTCCGCAGACGAGCGCTGCAAGCAAAGCCCCGTTTTCATCGGGCATAAGGGAACATATTTTATCCGAAATGGTGAACGAAAAGTTGCTCAAACCGGTGATAACAGTCTGCGCGCCATCGGGCTCTACGGTTATAGGCACAGTTTCATCCTGTTTGAGAGTCAAAAATGAGCCTTGGGTGTAGCGGTTTGTGCCGCTTGTTTTCGACAACTTGCCGCTTGCGGTTATCTCGTCACCCGGTTTTATGGGTTGGGGTGAGCCGTCGGTGAGGATAAGCCTTACCTTGACCGACCTGATATTTTTGCCGTTGTGACTTAGCAAAGTGCAATCCACCGAGCCGTAACTGACATAGCTTTGCTCCCGTGAGTCTGCACGCAGTACAAACTCACCACTTGCGCCGCTGAGTGCAAGGGTGGGTTCAAAGAAGGATAATACAAATATGATAAGATAGATAATTCCCAAGGCACAGCCTGCAGAGAGTCCGCTTCTGTGCAGAATTATTCCCAAAATTGCAAAAACCAAAGCCGCGGCGGCGCAAATGCCCACCGAAACAAGGGTCGACACACCGCTGAGATGCAAAAGGGCAAAGCATAAGAGGGATAGCCCAAAGACTGCCGCGCCCTCGGCAAAATGCCGTATGCGGGGCACTTTTATCTGCTCCATACTTTTTTTAGCCTCCTTGCCGCCTCCTCGAGGGTGGCAATATCAGAACCCGCAAAGCCGATAAGACATATTCCGTCGGGACAGCCTTCCCCGCGCCAATAGCGGGAGAGTCCGTTTACCCCTATGCCTTCGCTGAGAGCTGCAGCTACCATATCGCTTTCGCTCATTCGGTGGGAACTTACGAGAAAATGCAAGCCCGCCTCATCACCGCGAATGGTAAGGTCGGGAATCTCATTGAGCTTTTCGCGGAGCAGAGCCTGCTTCTGTCTGTAGAGATTGCCTGCGCGGCGGAGATGCCTTGAATAAAGCCCGTCGGCTATAAAACGGCAGAGGGTGTGCTGTTCAAAACGGGAAACGGTAGAGGACATATGCTTGCTTGCTTTTTCATATTCGGAGAGCAGAGAAGGGGGAAGCACCATATAGGCAACACGAATAGACGGAGCAAGTCCGCGGCTGAATGTACCTATATAAATAACCTTTCCGTGCTCGTCCATTCCCTGCATTGCGGGAATGGGGCGGAAGGCGTAGCGGAACTCGCTGTCATAATCATCCTCGATGATATATCTGCCGTCCTTTTCACTTGCCCACTTGAGGAGCTGAAGTCTGCGTGCTGCGGGCATAGTTATGCAGAGTGGGAATTGATGTGACGGAGTAATATATGCCACATCGGCGCTGCTTTGGGTAAGGGAGACGGCACTCATTCCGCTTTCGTCCAAGTCAATGGGCAGGGTCTTTCTTCCGTTTGCTTCTATGACCCCGTAGGTTGCCTGATAGCCGGGGTTTTCCAATCCGAAAACAATGTCCTTAGGCAGCAGACGGAGAATAATATCCAGCAGATAGTCCATTCCTGCCCCTACTATTATCTGTTCGGGTGAGCATACCACGCCCCTGTGCTTATGCAAAAAAGCCTGAAGCTGCTGCCTCAGCTCCATATCTCCCTGAGGATCGCCGCGGCTGAGAAGATGAGGGCTGTTATAGACAGTGTCTTTGGTTATCTTTGCCCAGGATGAAAAGGGAAAGACCGAGGTGTCTGCACCATTGGTGGAAAGACGGCAAAAAAGCTGTGGCTCATCAATTTGCGCTTTCTTTATGGGTGCAGCGGTCTTGGCAGGCGGGGAGAGGGAGATCAGATCCCCTGCAAAATAACCCTTTTTGGGCAGGGAATAGATATATCCCTCCGCTTGCAAAATGCCATATGCCGTTTCGACGGTGCTCTGGCTTACACCCCATAGCGTGCACAACTCTCTCTTTGATGGGAGCTTTGTGTGGGGTGGCAGCTGTCCCGACTTGATGTCGCTGACAAAGCTGTCATATATCTTCATATAAAGTGATTTGTCCATAATTACACCTCTGACCACATTGAAATGCTCAAAAACACACAAATTGACAATGTCAGTTTTAGTATAACAAGATGGTGGAAAAATGTCAAATATAACCGTTGGTTATATAAAATCAACAAAGAAACAGAAAAGATTGCTCTTTTTTTTGAGAGTTTTGCTCAAAAATAAGTTGACTATTTTAGTGTATTATGTTACCATAACAAAAAATAGAGATGGATTCTTTTTGCCTTTATGCCCCCGGCAAAGATGAACCCCCCTTGCGCCCACCGGTCCGATCGAGACAACTACCCGCACAATCGAAAAATACTTCGATTGCAACAGAAAGTATCCCAACCGAACAAGTAGACCAGGAGGAAAACTATGAAAAAAGACGGAAACCATTCATCCCTAATGAGGTATTTAATTACCTTTATGTGTCTTGTCGTATTATTTGCGGCAACGGCATTTGCGGCAGGTGCGGTTGATGTTGCAACAGCAACAGAGTTTATTTCGGCAATATCTGCTGCACCCACAGACGGAACTGAGTATACAGTGTATTTAACTCAGGATATATCTCTTTCGTCCACCATTATATTGCCTGCAAACAGTAATGTGGTGATCAAGAGTGACGGAACAAAAACCATTAGTGGTAGCTTCTCGGCTGCCAAGTACGGACTGATTGATGTAAATATTGGCTCGACCTTAACTTTAGAGGATATTACTATCGATCCTAACGGAAACAGTACCATAGCTCTACGCGCCGTGTATGTTTCAAGAAACGGAACACTGAACATAGGTGAGGGTGCTGTTCTAACCGGTGCGCATTATAACGCAAACGGCGGAGCCGTATATGTCAGCGGAGGAATAGTAAACCTTTGCGGCGGGCTTATCTACGGAAACAGCACTACAAATAACGGAGGAGCTATTTTTGCTACAAGCAACTCTGAGGTTTTGCCCACTGTTAATCTGTTCAGCGGCGAAATCAAAGACAACACAGCGGGAACTGTTAATGGCGGATTGTATGTGAATGCGGGAACGCTTAATGTATACGATCAGGTTGTGTGGGGAACACAACACAATTCGTCCACAGGTGTAGCAGCAAATAATTTGGGAGTCTCATCGGTTACTACTCTTAACATTTATTTTAAATGGGATCAAGACCGACAAAACACCCAAAGTATATCAACTTGGAGTGAAACATCTCCTGCAGGCATGCAGATAACCGCACCCTATACCAGCGGTGCAAAAAATGGCGAAGCTGCTATTCTCATAGATGGAATTGTAAATACGGCTTCCGTTGTGGTAATTCCCGCCGGTTATAATGTAACCCTTCGTGGTGTTTCGGGCGGTGCGGCAGACAAACTGGTATACAGCGGAACCTCTAACAGAGCGGTCACTGTAAGAGCGGGCGCAGCACTTGACCTGAAGAATATAACAATAGATGTCAGCGCAAATACGGGTTCAGTGCGTTGTATGGTAGTTTCTGCGGCGGATAGTGAAAATGAAGCTGGTGTACTTACTATCAACGAAGGTACTTGCCTTACCGGAGGTAAGGTGAGCGGCGGAGGAATATACAATCAGGGAACCGTGATAATGAATGGCGGGACTATTACCGGAAACACTTCGCCCGGAGGAGGAGCGGGTGTT
>CAZOSH010000006.1:7696-16813 GCA_964582395.1 uncultured Oscillospiraceae bacterium
GGTGTTAACAGTAACGGTTCGGGCAGCAGCTTTACAATGCTGGGCGGAACCATCACAGGAAACACTGCTGTAGCGGAAGGTGCAGGTGTTTATGTATTTAATGGCGGCGCGCTGACCTTGGGTGGAGATGCTGTTGTCACAGGCAATACTGTTTTCGGACAGGAGGCCAATATCTGTATTTCTTCGGCATCTTTCGGTAATGTTGTTATACAGTCCGATTTTAGCGGTACTGTTGGAGTACATACACCATTTGATGTATTGGGAAGTTCTCAGAATACTTTTGAAATAGCAAGCATACAAAGCGGATTTGCGTTAGACTCTGATAAGATTCTTGCCGATGAGAGCGCTTTTGGTGTTTCGGTAGTTGACGGAAAACTTATACTTTCTGCAAGTCTGACTGATATAACAGTCAAATCTCCTAATGGAAATACCGTTATTGCCGATGCTGCACCCAGGGGTTTTTTTGAATTGCCGTCGGCGGTGACACCTTCGGGATATACAGCCGATAATTTTGTAGGTTATATCAAGACCGCGGATTACGGGACAGCACAGGCGGACGCTTTGGCTATATACAAAGAGGGAGAATTGGTTTCTGAAGCGGATTTCACAAATATTTATGCTGTATGGGTAAAGGTCAACACTTTGCCGAGCGGGCAGTTTAAACTTACAACATCGGCAGATTCAGCCTTTTATGTAGTTACCGAGGTTGATACCGCTGTCCTTGATGCCGTAGGCATGAAAAGCCTTGCAAGTGAGACTGATGCAGATATGGGCTATGCCCGAAAGGTTGTTGCTTACACCGGCGTCTCTTCATCAGCCACAGGGGAAACTTTTATTGTGACAGATACTCTCAATCCTTCTGTCATACGCACCTCATACGGAAATGTATGGGAAGGCAATCAGTATATTTATCCTGACGGAAAACCGTCAAGTGCTACAGTTGATGCTTTTACCGTTTCAATAGGTGTCAGCAACACGAATTATGAAAAGGCAATTACCTTCCGCGGTTTCATAGAGTATATGTATTCTGACGGAACAGTGAGAAGAATATACAGTGATTTTACATACGGTCAGCACACACGCTCATTGAAGCAGGTTGCGGAAGAGTATGTACATAATGTACTCTTTGTTCCCGGAGTTGAACAACTCACTACTGCACAGTTTGATAAAATAGTAGAAACAACAGATTATACAGAAGACACACTTCGGTGGAGTGAAAGATACGGCGCATATGTGGATCCGTACAATCCCACGGAGAAAAATATTCAGTACTACCTGACTCCGTTAGCACGCGGTGGCAGAATTGATGAAAACAACGAAGCTACCCATGTTATGATGTTTGGCGATGGATTGATCAGCGGGTACAATATGGCAGATCTTATAGAAGCCTTTGCAACCCAAAGTGGGTATAAGGTAGATATAGATGCTGTATCATCTATGAATCTCGGCACATCGGGAACCTATTCTGTCAGAGAATTGTTCACAATGTCGGGCACAAGTTTTACGGATGCTGAGGGAGAGGTTACCACCGACTATACCCAGCTGGCATTCAAAAGCAGCGCCAATCCGCAAAAAATGAAGTTTGTCATAGATAAAACTGAAAATCCTATTGATATCTTCTATATCGTATATAACCGTGATTTATTACGCGGAACGAATGCTAACTATAATAATGAAATTCTTGCAATAAAGGCACTTTCGTATAAAGTTATACAAAATCATCCTGACGCAGAGATTGTAATTGTTGTTCCTCCTGCATACGGTGATACCGATCTTCGTATAACATATTCAAAGTGGTATACTGACTCTACGGCGCATTTTAATGCAATAACCGCGAATGTGCAGACAGTAATTGATGAGCTTGAGGCTGTTGGTATAGATGCTGAAATGCTGAATATAGGTTATTATTGGAGAGATTTCTCAGCAGAGGATATAAGCCTCTATACTGTTGAAGCGAATGCATCGTCAGGAACATTTTCGAATATGACCTTGCATAGACACCCGTCGGTGTGTGGCGCATATTATACGGCGGCGCTGTTTTATTCGGATATTACAGGAGGCTGTATAGATGGACTTAACGTGTACGGAAGACTTACAGAGTCCGATGCTGATGTCGTTCAGTATCAGGTTCATTCTGTAATGGGCTGTACACAAAGTACACATGAACACACTCCCCTTGATATTGGTATTGTAAGAGGAAGCGGAGATTATGTATTTGTTGATGAATTGACCGACACCAAGCAAGAAAAGTTTGATGCTTTAATGGCAACAATACTGGCTTATGAAGCACGCGGAAATTGGATTCAGTATGATCAGAAGACCCTTAACAGAAATGTTGCGAAAGGAACTCCTGATTACAGAGAATATCGTCATGAACTTAATATGTCAAACAGTTCGCCTGAGGATAGTTCTCCTCAGGAAACAATGTACACAGACTGCTCAAATTGGGTAAGTATGGTTTATGACATTGCCTTCAGCAATTCTCAATTTACCACAAGACGCTCATGCCAGGCTATTTATCAAAACAGATCTACCATTCCGTATTTATCGGATGTATTTACATGGACGGATGAAGATATAAATGATGGTGGAGTAAACAATAATACAGCTACCGATCGGGACGGAGCTTATGTGGCGTATGTAAATGGAAGTTCTACACCCTCGGTCAGCATAACCACTGAGGCTCAGGCTAGGACATATCTGATAAACAAGGTACTTCGTCCCGGTGATATAATATTGTATATTCATAAACCGCAGGAGTCCTATGCAAACTTTGCTGCTGAAGGCGGACATATTGTCATTTATATAGGTGACGGACTCTTTATGCATTGCTCCGGGGATCAAGCTGGTGCGGGAGGCTCGGATTACCGAGTTGAAAGTCAAAATGACCTGTATGAGATTCCCGGCGGAATACAGATTGATTTAATGGATATTTTGTTGGATGAAGGTGCCCCAAGAAATATATTCAACGAGGCAGCAATAACTGTTTTAAGACCCGATTATGATTCTTTGATAATAAGCGAAAATGCTGCGGCGCGACTTGACGGACTTTGGGGAATTGTTGCCTATAAGACAACGACGGCACCTGAGGGAGTAACTGTATCCCCCGGTGGAGAGGTAACTTTCTCATTTACCGTAAAGAATTATACTGAGTTTTACAGAGATATCGAAATCACTGACATGATTCCCACCGGACTTACCCACGAGAGTGGCGGAACATTGACTGGGGATGCAGTATCTTTCGGCTTCACCCTTGCTCCCTTCGAGGAAAGGACGGTAAGTTATATCTTAACCATAAACAGTTCGGCAAGTGGCACGATCAATGTTGATAGCGCATATATAAATGGGGTTCAGCTTGGTGATACACCTGTTGCTGTAGCAGATACACTTTCTGCCTCGCAGCAGAATTCTGTTGTAACATTTGTAAGAAATAACAGCGGCAATTATACCGATGCATATGAGTTGGTAAAAGCGGCATACGGCAATGGAGGGATGGCACTTGGTACAACTTATGCTACTGCGGCAAGCATTCTTGATGCGGTATATAATGAAGAGATAAACGGCGATCTGATGCTTTATACCTATAATGACAGTAGTGGAATGGTTCCCGGAAATATGTTTGGTGGATTAAACCTTAAGCGTACTATCGGTAGCGCAGTTTACAGGATAAAGGATCTTAATCCCGAAAACCTTGTGGCTGGCGATATAATAGTCTTTATTGACAAAGATGATGCAATATCAGATAATACCGCATTTGCAACCGCTAAGGCATATATCTTCCTTGGCAATGGAGTGATTGCATGTTATGATGAGAGCGAAGTATATCGTGAAATAAGCGGTTCTGCAGCAATTGATCTGCTCGACAGTGTTTTGGGAGAAGGCTTATTCTGTATAGCTCGCCCCTCTATAGTATTCTAAAACTTTAAAATCAAAAACCGCACTTGGAAAAATCCAAGTGCGGCTTTTCGTTTATTCGGTTGCGCCCAAAAGATAATCCGCCAATGTATCGGCAAAGAGATATGCGCTTTGCATTGCTTCCGAAAGCTCATTGCCTGCTGTGCCCACCTCTAATATCATACTTGCGGGGGTCAAGTCGTGGTTGTAGCTTGAATCGCGAAGTATAAGGGGTCGCATAAGTCCGGGATAGCGGTTTTCCAGCATATTATGGAGCCTTGCCAAAAAACCGAGATTTTGCTTCCAGTTTTCGTTTCCGCCGGTGCCGCTGACTATCATCAATTGTGTGACAGTTTCGCCGTTTACTGTAGCAACCGTCTTGCAGGGTGTGCCGTCATTGGTGGAGAATGAATCGCGGTGAATGTCGATTACCATCTGCACATTGGGATATTCCTCTAAATAATCTTCAATGGTGGGACGGAGCTTTTTATATGCGCTTGCATAGTCCACTTCCTTGCGGATCTGCACCGTGCCTATTCCACGGCTGTTTAGATAATCGGCAACTATCTCACCTATACGGAGCATATTCCGTTCGCTGTCCTCGGTGCGGCCGGTACTGCTCTTTTTATATGTAAGTCCGTCGGAAGGTGTATATGCTTCGTCATAATGGGTATGTACTATAAGTATTTGTACTTCACTGTTTGCTTTGATGCTGACGGGAGACTCCAAAGTAAGAGCCTTCTTGGCAGTAACGGGAAAATTATCTTCATTTTTGAGTATGATATTGCCCGTAGTTTCGGTGCTTCCGCCTTCGGCGCTGTAGGGGGATACACTATAAGATTTGGCGTTGCCTACGCTGCCTGCGTTCTGAACTTCACTGAGCAGCGTCTTTCCGTTTTTAGTCTTGAGAGAAAGCGCCTGCAGTGAAAGTTCGGCGGCGTTTCCACGGGTGAGAAGTTCTTTATAGTCGGTAAAACTGACCTTGTCCAATCCTTTTTCGGAACCATAGGTCAGTGCATCGGTCCATGCAAAATCCACGGGAGTGCTGTAGCCCAAGGCACGGAGCAAAAATGTCATAAACTGAGCACAGGTGGCTTCCTGTTTGCCGCCGAATGTGCCGTCGCCCATTCCCAAGGTGAGTCCCGTTATATGTGCATATCCCACATAAGCTTGTGCCCAGCTTGAAACATCGGGGTAGGGGCAGGCAAAATCACAAGCCAAAGCCTCTTTTTCTTTGCCTAGCAAACGAATGAGCATAACCATAGCCTCTTCGCGGGTCATGGTGCGCTCAAGCTCGAAGACGGGCTTTCCGCCCACATTGCCCGTACCCTTGAATAAGCCGAGCTCATAAAGCTCCTCTGCGGCTGCCTGCTCGCTGTCGCTTGCGGCAAAAACGGGGAGACATAATATTAAGGCTGTTATTAAAATGCAGGAGATCAGTCTTTTCATTTGCAATGCTCCTTCACCGAAATTTGTCGAAAAACGACCGAACGGAAATATTGTAACTCTTTTGTAACTATTTTGTCAACAATGAAGAAGTAATAAATAGGTATCACAGATAAAAATTTACAATATCCGCAAATAGGGTATTGACAATATGATATAGTTCATTGTATCATATAGATATAGTACAATTGAAAATGGAGTACTATGGCTTGAAACAGGCGAAAGATACGAAAAACCCCGTTTTTTCGGGTTATCTCAACCCTTTGCCGAAAAAGCCAAACAAATTATTATGAGGTGCAACACAATGGAACAACGCAAAAAAGTACTTGTCATTGGCGTTATCGGCGCCGACGTACACGCTGTTGGTAACAAGATTCTTTATCACGCCTTTACTCAGGCAGGTTTTGAGGTCGTTAACCTTGGCGTTATGGTTTCTCAGGAAGAATACATTGCAGCGGCTATCGAGTCCAATGCAGATGCTATCGTCATTTCTTCTCTCTACGGCCAGGGCGAGCTTGACTGTCAGGGCATGAGAGAAAAGTGCAACGAAGCAGGCCTTAATGACATTCCCCTTGTTGTCGGCGGAAATATCGTTATCGGTAAGCACGACTTCGCAGATGTTGAAAAGCGCTTTATCGCTATGGGCTTTGACAGAGCGTTCCCTCCCGGAACAGCACCCGAGACTACCATTCAGGCACTCCGCGAGCTGCTCCATATGGAGGACTAAGGCATGAGGCCTGTTCTTCTGATAGATTTCGGAAGCACATATACCAAGCTTACTGCAGTTGATGTAGACAGCGAACAGATACTCGGCACCGCGGCGGCATATACCACCGTGCAGACCGATATCAACGACGGACTTAACAAGGGTCTTGATATTCTTCGCCAAAAGACGGGGGATATTGAGTTTGCCGAGTGCTATGCCTGCTCCTCCGCTGCAGGCGGGCTGAGAATGGTCACATCGGGGCTTGTTCCAGAGCTGACCAGCGAGGCGGCAAGACTTGCATCCTTAGGTGCGGGCGCAAAGGTCGTGGGAGTTTATTCCTTCCAACTGACCGAGGACGATATTGAGGATATAAAAGACACTAAGCCCGATATCTTCCTCCTTGTAGGCGGCACAGACGGCGGAAACACCGAGTGCATTCTCCACAATGCAAAAATGCTGGCAGAAATGAAGCCGACCTTCCCCATAGTTATCGCGGGCAACCGCTCTTGTGCAAGACAGTGTCAGAGATTGCTCGAGGGCTGTGAGGTCTATGTTTGCGAAAATGTAATGCCCAAGTTCGGCGTGCTGAATATCACTCCTACCCAAAAGAAGATAAGAGAGATATTTTTAAATCGTATCGTGCTGGCAAAGGGTCTGTCAAAGATCACATCACTTTTGTCCGATATAATGATGCCCACCCCCTCCGCAGTGCTTCAGGCAATGAATCTTCTTGCTCAGGGCTGTGATGAGGAAATAGGCATCGGTGATCTGGTTGCCGTTGACGTAGGCGGCGCTACCACCGATATTTATTCAATTGCCGACGGTATGCCCAAGGCTGCAAATACAGTCTACAAGGGTCTGCCCGAACCCTTCTCAAAGAGAACGGTGGAAGGCGATATCGGAATGCGCTATTCCATCAACGGAATCGTGGAAGCCACAAGCATTCAGCGAGTAAGCGAAATATCCGGTCTCTCGGTAAACAGAGCCGAAGAGCTGATAAAATATCTGTCGGAAAACACCGACAAGGTTCCCGAAAATGACGGCGACGATCTGCGAAAGCTTGATTTCGCATTGGCATCGTTGGCAGTGGAGACCGCAGTAATGCGCCACGCGGGAACTATGGAAGAGACCTACACAATGATGGGCCTTACCTATGTACAGGCAGGCAAGGATCTGTCAGGTGTCAAGCAGGTGATACTCACCGGCGGAAGCATCATTCATTCCCCCGATGCCGCAGATATCGCAAGATCTGCCCTGTACAGCCCCATACACCCCATGTCACTTCGCCCCAAAGAGGCAGACATTTGGGTGGACAGAAAATATATTTTAGCCGCTATGGGTCTTCTTTCCGTTCATTACCCCGGCGCGGCATTGCGAATTATGAAGAAGGAGCTTGAGAAGAATGGATATTCAAAACAAGAAAATCTCTGATGCGGAATTTCACCGTATAAGAAGCGAAGTTATGACCCAGTGGCCCACAGGTAAGGATGTCAATTGGGAAGAGGCTGTTGCATATCATAAGGCAATGCCCGAATCCCGAGACTTCTCCAAGAAGCTTATCAAGGCCAAAAAGGAAGGAAGAACCCTTATTCAGCCCCGTGCAGGTGTTCCCGTTGTTGAAGAGCACATCAAGCTGATGCAGTATCTTGAAAAGCACGGCGAAGCCGATCTG
The DNA here is from genome assembly GCA_964582395.1 of uncultured Oscillospiraceae bacterium. Taxonomy (GTDB): domain Bacteria; phylum Bacillota; class Clostridia; order Oscillospirales; family Butyricicoccaceae; genus RGIG3513. The sequence continues at coordinate 15,415 of CAZOSH010000006.1, forward strand.
CTTCCCTCCACCATCGACAGCTATACCCGTCAGAACCGTTACACCGAGGCTGAGAACGGCATCAACGAGTCCATCCGCCTTGGCAGAGCAATGCTCAACGGCTTCCCGGCTGTTAACCACGGCGTTGCAAAGTGCCGTCAGGTCGTCGAGAGCGTTAACGTACCTCTTCAGGTCCGTCACGGAACTCCCGACGCTCGTCTGCTTGCTGAGATCACCTTCGCAGGCGGCTTCACCAGCTACGAAGGCGGCGGTATCTCCTATAACCTGCCTTACTGTAAGAACGTTCCTATGGAGCGCACCATCCGCGACTGGCAGTATGTTGACCGCCTGACCGGTATCTATGAAGAAATGGGCGTTTCCATCAACCGTGAGCCCTACGGTCCTCTTACCGGAACCCTTGTTCCTCCCTGTATCTCCCACGCAGCAGCAATCATCGAAGCACTGCTTGCAGCAGAGCAGGGTGTTAAGAACATCACCGTCGGCTACGGCCAGTGCGGAAACCTTGTTCAGGACATCGCAGCTATTCAGGTTCTTCAGGAACTGACCGATGAATATATGGCAAAGTACGGCTACAATGACGTAGTTATCACCACTGTTCTCCATCAGTGGATGGGCGGCTTCCCCGCAGACGAAGCAAAGGCATTCGGTGTTATCTCTTCCGGCAGCCTTATCGCTGCACTTTCCAAGGCAACCAAGGTTATCGTCAAGACTCCTCACGAGGCAGCAGGTATCCCCACCATGGAAGCAAACGCACAGGGTCTGCGTTGCACCAAGCAGGTCGTCAATATGCTGGCTGATCAGCAGTTCAAGGATAGCCGCCTCGAAGGCGAAAAGGAGATCATCCGTCTTGAGACCCGCGCTATCGTTGACAAGTGCTTCGAGCTGGGTAACGGCGATATCGCTGTGGGTGTTTGCCGCGGTGTTGAGTCCGGTGCTTTGGATGTTCCCTTTGCACCCTGCCGCTACAATAAGGGTCTTATGCTGCCCTGCCGTGACAACGACGGTGCAGTTCGTATCCTGAACACGGGTAACCTGCCCTTCAGCCAGGATATCAAGGACTTCCACGCTGAAAAGATCAACGAGCGCGCAAAGGCTGAAAACAGAGAAGCATCCTTCCAGATGGTAATCGACGACGTTTACGCAATCGGTAAGGGTAGACTTGTCGGTCGCCCCAAGTATTGATCTGACTTTTAATAATAAAGGAGAATATAGATTATGAAAATTAAGAATATTGTCTGCTCTGCAGGCCGTACAGGCTTCTATTTTGACGATCAGCGCGCTATCAAGAAGGGCGCAGGTCACGACGGCGTTTTCTATGTCGGCGAGGCAGTAACCGACGGCTTTACCTCTGTCCGTCAGGCAGGTGAGTCCATCTCCGTTATGATCGTTCTTGAAGACG
>CAZOSH010000007.1:0-16503 GCA_964582395.1 uncultured Oscillospiraceae bacterium
CACCTTCGCAGGCTCTGCGGCAGGTATCCAGATCCTTGATGTCGCCTTTGATAAAAGTATATCCGGGTCTGTCCAGAAACATTTCCACATGCTCCTGCTTACCGGTGGAAAGGTCATCCAGACAGCGAACCTTGTATCCCATGTCCAGAATCGCTTCACACAGGTTGGAACCGATGAATCCAGCACCGCCGGTTACCAGAAATGTACTGTTCTCGTTAAATTTCAGATGTTTGAATCCCATCTTATAACCTCCAGTAAATATACTCTTCGTTAGTGTATTCCTTACGTTCCAGAATTCCCTTGATATCTACCAGAACTTTTTTTGCATTTGCAGGATTAAAGTAACCGCCAATCTCCTCTTTGGTCATTCCTCCAAACTCGTCATGTGCCACTGCGATGATCAGTGCATCCACATTTTCGATGGCGCTTCTCTCAGCCAGTTCCACACCGTACAGATGTCTTGCCTCATCTGCATCAGCAGTCTCATCCACAATCACAGGATCAATTCCATATTCTCTCAGCTCATTTACAATATCAATGATCCTGGTATTTCTGGTATCAGGGCAGTTTTCCTTGAATGTAAATCCAAGAATCGCTACCTTTGCAGTCTTTACAGCCACATCGGCTCTGATCAGATTTTTCACCACATTCTCAGCCACATATTTGCCCATATCATCATTGATACGGCGGCCTGCCAGAATGATCTGGCTGTGATAACCCATTTCTTCAGCCTTGTAGGTCAGATAGTAGGGATCCACACCGATACAGTGCCCGCCCACCAGCCCGGGGAAGAATTTCAGGAAGTTCCACTTGGTTCCCGCAGCCTCAAGAACCGACTTTGTATCAATTCCCATCTTATTGAAAATGATGGAAAGCTCATTCATAAATGCGATATTGATATCACGCTGGCTGTTTTCAATTACCTTTGCCGCCTCGGCAACCTTAATGCAGGATGCTCTGTGAACCCCTGCTTCAACAACCAACTCATAGACCTTGGCTATAATGTCGAGAGCCTCTTCATCCATACCCGAAACTATCTTGGTTATGTTTTCAAGGCGATGTACCTTATCACCGGGATTGATTCGCTCGGGGGAATAGCCTATTTTGAAGTCCACTCCACACTTAAGTCCCGATTCCTTTTCCAGAATGGGCAGGCAAACCTCTTCTGTAACACCGGGATACACTGTAGACTCAAATACAACTATGCTTCCCTTTGTCAGATTTCTTCCCAGAATACGGCTGGCGCCCTCTACGGGAGTAAGGTCGGGAGTGTGATCGTCATATACGGGAGTGGGTACTGCCACAATGTGAAACTTTGCATCACGGAGAGCGGTTTCATCGGCTGTAAACTGTACCTTTGTATTCTTTATTACCTCATTGCCAACTTCATTGGTGGGGTCTATACCCGCCTTGTACAGACCGATTTTTTCTTTATTCAGATCGAAGCCGATGACATCAACTTTTTTTGCGAAAGCAACCGCAATTGGCATTCCTACATAACCAAGTCCCACGAGAGATATTTTTTCTTCTCTGTTAACTATTTTTTCGTACAGATTCATTTTTTCTCCTCCATTGAGCAGATATTTAATTTTTCAATATGTTTTTTCAGTGTTTCTTCATCAAAACGATTATCAATATGTTCTATGCTCTGCTGATAATATTACAAAGACGATATATCATTTTTTGCTGACCTCCGTCCAATTAGACACATAAAGGTCGAATACCTTTTCCACCGAGTATTCTTGAATCAGCTTCTGTTTTGCTTTTTGGCCAAGCTCTTTTTGCAAAGTCTCGTCACCCATGATCTGCTTTAACGCTTCGGTCAGTTTCTCAACATTTTTAGGCGGTATCACTATTCCGCATCCGTCCAGCATCTGAGGAATTGCCCCCACACTTGTTGCCACTATGGGCTTACCCAGCGCCATCGCTTCCAGTACTGCATTGGGAAATCCCTCGGTGTGGCTGGGAAGCACAAAAGCCGCAGCTTCAGATAAGAGCTCCATAGCTTCATCGTGCTCCTTCTCCCCTTCAAATACTATGCTTTCCGGTAAATCCCTGCCTTTAAGCTCTTCAGTATATTCCGAGGTGCAAGGGCCTATTATTCTGAGTTTCCAATCGGGATACTCATTGCAAAGCATTTTCCACGCTTGTGTCAATTCATCAATTCCCTTTGTTTTGACCACCCAACCGACAAAAACGATCTCCTTGCAAGTTTTGCCGGTTTTAATATGTCCCAATTTACTCATATCAAAGGGGTTGGGAACGCAACACACATTAACATCGGGAGCATACTCCCGAACGGCGTTATAGGTGCTCATATCTATAGCAATAACCTTCGACGCTCTCATCATAGCCTTTTTGATAAGTTTCCACTCAAATGTGTTTTTTTCGGCAATCTCAGGCACTCTGCCAAAACGAATATGATATACGGTGGGCATACCCCTCTTTTTTGCCGCTTGCAACATAAGGTTGTCCCTTATCAACGCAAGCTGACCGCTGGTGGTCATATGTATAACGTCCGCATTATCCTTTTTGATACATTTAACCAGTTCACTCTTCTGCTTAAGCATATCAAATCCTTGCACCACAACTCTGCTCCACAGCGACCGACCATCAACATTGCGCATTCTGGGTGCAATGTTAATATGAACAAACTCTATATCGCTTTTACTTTTCGCGTAATCGCTAATAAGCAAAGTCCAGTTTCCTATACCTCCGTAAGGTGGGGGAATCGGTGCAAGCAAAATAACTTTCATTCTAATCTACCCTTCATCCTTTATTCTTTCGTCGATCTGTAAAATTGAAATATCCGATTCTTCGCAGAATATCCCGTTTCAACTCGCTCTCCCCAGTGTTAATGGGTGCAGAGTTTATTTATCTTCCGCTTTTTTATTGTGCTCTGCGACGGTTTTTTCGATCTCGCTGAAATATTTGCCGGTTGATATGCTTCTGCTTACCTTGTTGACAATATAATCACGGCAAGAGGCGCCCATTTTAAGACGCTCCTCCTCTTGCATATTGTACATTTTGAGCATGGCTTCTGCCATTGCAATATGATCGCCCGGCTCTACGCATATTCCGCAATTTTCTTCTCGCAAAATAGAAACCAATTCGCAATCGCCGTCTATCTCACAGATCACGGGACGCGCCGCAGACATATTGCTCCAGGTTTTGGAAGGTAGGGCGGTTTTTGCCACTCCCGCCTTCAGTGAGATAAGTCCCACATCTCCGGAGCTGTATACCATAGAAACTCTCTCCAACGGTTGCATAGGCAGTCTTATAACGTTTGAAATGTCTTCCTTGGCAATTCGCTCGTCTATATGCTCCCGCAGTGCTCCGTCTCCGATGATCAGGATCTGTGCATCTATGCCTTTTTCCTTAAGTATTTTTGCAGCATCAAGAATGGTATTTACATTCTGCATATGCCCGATGTTTCCCGCATAAGTAAAGGTAAACTTACTTCTGTCGACTTTGTATTCGTCAAATAAGATGTTATCTTTTCTGTCTATGGGAACACAACTGTTTTCATCGACCCAGTCGTGTATAACCACAAGCTTCTCCGCTTCTACACCTCTTGACATCAATGTGGCTTTTACATTTTCAGAGCACACCAATATCTTGCTTGCAGAGCGATATACACCCTTCTCCATTCGTCTCAAAACTTTGACGATGGGATTTTTTTCGGACAACCCCTTGATCTCTATAAGGTTATCAGGGAATACGTCTTGCAACTTATAAACAACCGGTGCGCGTTTGGCAAGACTTTTTGCAAGATAGCCGAGAAACGGAGGGGTGCTGACCACAAAATAACAATCGGTCTCATACTTTTTGCTCTCTTTATAAAGAAGCCATGTCTTTTTGACAAAACCCAAACCTCTTGAGATCAAGCCCTGTTTAAAATCAGTCCTTTCTCCTACACGATAAACGGTGAGATCATTTCCTATCTTCTCCTCACGCAGGCCCTCGTAATACTGCTTTTGCTCTTCACTGAGGCCTCTGCTGGGAAAAGGAACGATCACTTTTACATTTGCGCCGTTTTTTGCAAGATCTTTGACAAGGTCATCATTTAAATGGGTGTCTGCGCTTTTCTCGGGTGTAAAGTACCCCGCCAAAAATGTGATGTTCATAAAAAACGACTCCTTTTACTCCTTATATATCAGATCTCCAAAGGCTTTCTTGCCCTTTAAAGTGCAGTGCTTGAAAATTGAGACGCAAGGATTAAGAACCCCCAAAAGCTTTATATCCTTGCCCATCCCCTTAGCAATCTCACGCACCATTTCACAGGTGCAACCATATTGAGGATCCTGCGGGAAAAATATCCCCTCAGTTTTTTGATCAACTGCGAGTTTGACAAACTCTGACAGATTATCAATATGGATCATACTGCGTTTGTTTTTATAATCAGGAAAAACAGGCAGTTTTTTTGCAAAACGAACCAACGATTGATAGTTTCCCTTGCAGCCGTCGCCATAGACCATGGGAGGCCTGATAATGCAAACCTTAAAGTTATCATCTGACAGCGGTAATATCCCCTGCTCCGCCTGTAGCTTGGATTTTCCGTAATTGTTTTTCGGATTTGGCTCGGTATCCTTGGTTATGATCCCCTCGTCCATACCGTAAATGCTGAGGGTACTGAGAAATATAAACTGACCCACTCCCTCGTTTTTGGCCTTCTTTGCCGTTTCGATGGCAAGGTCACGATTAACCTTGTAATACAGTTCTCTGTTCTCGGGGGTTTCCTTACGATGTACAATGCCCGCAACATGAAACACACTGTCATATTGGGAAAAAACTTTCTCGCGCCATCCATCACCGATCATATCCACGGTATCTACCGAATATCCGTCGGCATTGTTCTTCCTGACATAACCCTCAAAAGACGTCCCTATATAACTGTTTGCTCCGGTTATCAGTACACGTTTCATTTAGTGGCAGACTCTTCTTTCTTTTTTCTCTTGCCAAGCTCACCCGTGCCGCCTTCTACGACACCTTCACTTTTCAAAACACTTTTTACTGTGCCGAAAAAGCATTTTAAATCAAAACCAAAGCTCATTTTTTCAACATACTCACCATCGAGCCTTGCCTTGACATCGATTTCAAGCTCATCTCTGCCGTTGATCTGTGCCCAACCGGTAAGACCGGGGCGAATATCGTTGGCACCATACTTGTCGCGCTCGGCAATCAGATCATACTGATTCCACAGCGCAGGGCGAGGTCCTATAACGCTCATCTGTCCTACCAGAATATTAAACAACTGAGGCAACTCGTCCAGGCTGGATCTACGCAAAAACCTACCTATCGGTGTTATATACTGCTCAGGATCTGAAAGCAGATGAGTGGGCATATCGTGGGGTGTATCGGTACGCATCGTTCTGAACTTAAGCAGCATAAAGTGCTTTTTGTTTATTCCTGCACGTTTCTGTTTAAACAAAACAGGGCCTTTGTCGGTCAACTTGATTATTGCACCGATAATTACCATTGGCAACAAAAGTATGGTCATACCGAAAAAAGACAAAACTATATCTATGATTCTTTTTAAAAATCTCTTGTACATGTTTTCCCTTTGTTCAACTACAATATTTGCCATCCGGCGAACCTATGCAATGAGTGGGTTTGCTCCTGATTGGGTTATACACTCTGAGTTTCTTTTTCTTCTGCAGATTGAGATAAATTACCGTTTTCGGAGTGTACCGCCGTTATATGTCCGTCCGCCACACCCTCAGTACTTTCAGACAAGAACAGTATTTTTACGGTGGCAAACATAAGTCTTATGTCTTCTCCTATGGACATATTGTTGATGTATATGAGATCCATTTTCAACTTATCATACGGCTCGGTATTGTATCTTCCGTAAATCTGTGCATATCCCGTAAGTCCCGCCTTGACCTGAAGTCTGAGCGGAAAAGACGGAATCTCCTTTTCATACTGTTCGGCAATTTCAGGGCGCTCGGGACGAGGTCCGACTATGGTCATATCTCCCTTTAAGATATTAAACAACTGGGGCAGCTCGTCAAAGCGGATCTTTCTGATTATCTTTCCTACAGGTGTGATTCGATCATCGTGCTCGGTAGAGAGGCGGGCAACGCCATCCTTTTCGGCATCCACTCTCATACTGCGGAACTTGAGAACATTAAATCTTTTACCGTCCTTTGTAAGTCTGACCTGCTTATAAAATGCAGGACCGCCGTCGTAAAGCTTTATAGCCAATGCCGTTATGATCATGAACGGGCTGAGTATAATAATGGCAACCAGCGATGCTATAATATCAATTGTCCTCTTTACAAAAATATATTCCAGCGTCGGAGCCGCTTTCCGCACTCTCAAGAAAGGTACGCTGAATGTGCGCATTTGATCCGCTCCGCACATTATGATATCTGCAACACGGGGCAAAATGTAACATTGAACATCTCTGACTATGCATTCTTTTGCAATAACATTTCGCTGTTCTGTCTCTACCCCTACCAAAAATACTATTTCCGCTTCACCGATAGCATCAACAATTGTTTCTTCATCCTCATCGGCACTTATATACTTGATGACATCAAACTTCTTTTCGACCTTTTTAAGCTCGTCCAGCTTGTGTATCTCATCGGTAATGCCGTGTATGACTATTGTCCGTCTGGGAGGACTGACCTTAAAATAAAGCCAATTCTCAAACAGATTCCACAACACACTCCATACCATATGAGCAACAAGCAAGACTACCACAGGCAGGGGATTCACAGGACGAAGATAAACTAAAAACAATACCACATATACCAAAACGTCTATGATAGAAAAAGTGAGCCCGTGCGAATAGATCAGGTGCGCCACGCTGTGACTTCCGACAGCGTGAATACCATATACCCTGCCGAGGAAAATAACAAGGATCAAGAACACCAATCCTGCAGCCATAGTATGTCTGATCTCCTCAAGCGAATACCCATTCGCCCCACAGTACCTTGTCCAGCATAAGCAAAACAGCAATGTAGCCACCACTATATGGAGAATCTTCGTCACTCGAAGAATTATATTTTTTGCGGCCTTCTTATCCATTTATCTGCACCCCTTCTTACGTTTCCGTATTTTTGACCAAGCAATAACGCGCCGTTCTCATGCTTACCTAACTGAAAGCCAAGAATATCCTTTCTTTTGACTTTTCCCATTTTTTGCACATAATTACCGCGATTATACTTATGGTCTATTTTATTATACTACTCTGCACCCGCAGAGTCAACAAATAATACACAAAATCGGTATGTTGTTAACCCGTAATTCCCTTGTTTTTTCCTACTTTTCCCTTAATTCCACCTCTTACTTATGCAGTCTCTCGCTTTTCCTTGTATAAATTGCCATTTTGAGTTATACTTAAACTGAGGTGTTATGCAATGAACTATAACGACCACTATAATACTTGGAAAAATTCGCATTTTTTGTCGGATCTTGAAAAAACAGAGCTTTTATCTCTCACAGACGAAAAAAACATAGAAGACCGCTTCTGTGCATCCCTATCCTTCGGAACTGCAGGATTGCGGGGCATTGCGGAAACAGGGCTCAACCGATTTAACCGCTTTACTCTTTGTCAAGCGGTACGCGCCTTCGGCAAGCATCTTGCGGGCAAGGGTTCGGTTGTGGTCTGCCGTGATGCCCGCCTTTCTTCCTTTGATCTCGCCCGTGCCGCCGCCTGCGCTTTGGCAGAGCTTGATATCCCCGTTTTGTTTTTTAAGTATGCCCGTCCTACACCCCAGCTTTCCTTCGGGGTGCGACACTTTAAAGCGGCAGGGGGACTTAATATCACCGCAAGCCACAACCCCAAGGAGTACAACGGCTGCAAGTTTTACGACGAAAAAGGAGCACAGTTGGGCAACGACGACACCGACCGCATCAGCGAAATAATGTCAGATATCCCCGTTCTTTCGGCAGCCCCGGAAAAGAACTTTGAAGAATACCTGTCAGAGGGCAGGATAACCTATGCCGAGTGCGACGAGGAATACATCCAAGCTGTGCTCGATTGCCGCATCAATGCCGATGTTTTGGCGGAAACAGACCTCAGTGCCGTGTATACCGCCTTTCACGGAGTAGGCGGAAGCATTATGCCCGACGTCCTTGCCCGGGCAGGCCTTGAAAATGTATATTTTCAGCCGGAGCAAATGATCCCCGACGGTAACTTCCCCACCCTCAGCAATCCCAATCCCGAATACACACCGGGACTTGAATTGTCTATAAAAATGGCGGCGGAAACGAATGCCGATCTTGTCTGCGCCACCGACCCCGATGCCGACCGCGCCGCCATAGCAGTAGCCGACGGCAAGGGCGGATATGTTGCACTTTCTGGCAATCAGACAGGCGCACTGCTCACCGATTATCTGCTTTCCCGGATAAGCAGCCAAAAGCCTGTGGCTATTATAAAAACCATTGTTTCCACACCCCTGGTTGAAGCGATCTGCTCTCATTACGGCGCCGAGTGTTACAACACCTTTACCGGCTTTAAAAATATGGCTGAAAAACTGGAGGAGATCGAAAACACCCACTATTGTCCAATGTGCTTCGAGGAATCCATCGGATATATGATAGGCTCACACGTGCGGGATAAAGACGGCATTTCAGCCATCCTGATGGTCTGCGAAATGGCGGCATACTACAAAAAGCAGGGCAAGAGTCTGCTTGATGTGCTCAGTGAGCTTTATGCTCGTCACGGAAGGTTTGAGGATCACACCGTCAGCCTTTATCGCTACGGTATTTCGGGACAAAAGGAAATAGCCGAAATGATGAAAGACCTCCGCACCGCACCCCCCAAGACGGTTGCAGGACTTGCGGTGGAATCGGTGGGCGATTACCTGACGGGTGAAAACACCCACATCAGCGGTTCAAATGTGTTGGAGTTCAGGCTCAGCGGCGGCTCGAGAGTGCTTATCCGCCCCTCGGGCACCGAACCCAAGATAAAAGTATATGCCCTTGCCCGAGACTTCTCGGCAAAGGCACTCACGGACGCCATAAAGGAGGCGGTAGAATGAAGATGAAAACATTAGGGCGCACGGGACTGCAGGTCACCGAAAACTCCTTCGGTGCGTTGCCCATTCAGCGCATTTCCGACGAAGATGCAATCGACCTTTTGCGCTATGCTTATGAGAGCGGGATAAACTTTTATGATACCGCCCGTTTTTACACTGACAGTGAATACAAAATAGGACTGGCTCTGTCCGGTGTCCGCGAGAATATCATTCTTGCCACCAAGAGTATGGGCAGAACAAAAGCTGCTGCACTGGCAGATCTGGAAATATCCCTCGGCAACCTTAAAACCGACTATGTGGATATTTTTCAGTTACATAACATTACCGAGCTGCCCGACATAGATGACCCCGAAAGCTCCTATTATGCGCTGATAGAGGCGCGAAACAGTGGAAAATGCCGTTATATCGGCATCACCACCCACCGTTTGGAGCTTGCCATTGCCGCTGCGGAAAGCGGGCTTTATGACACGGTACAGTTTCCCCTGTGCTATATGTCGGCAGACAGAGATCTTGAGCTTATAGACATCTGCAAAAAGCACAATATAGGTCTTATTGCCATGAAGGGAATGAGCGGCGGCATCATTTCAAGCGCTGAGGCGGCTTATGCCTTCTTTACACAGTATGACAATGTTGTGCCCATTTGGGGTGTACAGAAAAAGAGCGAGCTTGACGACTTTTTAGGCTATGCCCAAAAGGGTGTCACCTTGGACGAAAGGCTGAAAAAGGTCATCGAAGACGACCGCGAAAGGTTCAAGGATGACTTCTGCCGCGGCTGTGGATATTGCGAGCCCTGCCCCGTAGGAGTTCCTCTGCGTGATGCGGCACGAATGATACCTATGCTCAATCGCGCTCCCTGGAAAGAGTACACCACCGAGGCGTGGCAGGAAAAAATGTCCCACGTCAAGGACTGCATCGACTGCGGCAGATGCGAAAGCCGCTGTCCTTATCAGCTTAAGTGCCGCCGCCTTATCCGCGAAAGCTATGATTATTTTATTAAGGTATGCCGCGAAAAAGGCGTACTTATTGAAAAGTATTTATAAAAGCTAAATTGCAGCTGCGCTACAGCTAAATTACGGCTGCGCCGTAGCTAAATAGTGTTATACACTGCTAAATAGCAGCTTCGCCGCAGCTGTCAGTTGTCAAAGGCAGCAAGTTTATGTAGACAGACGGCGCGAGCAAGCCCGCGCCCTACAAAATGGTAAATACCATCAATGTAGGGGACGCAGCCCGCTGCGTCCCGTAACAGCAAAAGACACAACTAAAACCAAAATCGATGGATTTTGCGTTCAGGCAATTAACACGAGCGAAGACAGTACTTTGTGTACGGCGCAGTGAGAATTATGCCGTATCAATGTGAAATAAAATTTACTAGTAAATTGATGGATTTCGCGGCGAGGCGAGCCAACGCGACGAAGGCATACTTTGTGTATGTCGAGGAGAGGCGGCGATGCATTCGGTGCAAAAGGCGCAATTTACAAAAAGGAGAGACTTCTATGAATTATTTATCCCAAGTCAATGCGCCCGCCTTGTATCTTATCGTCGGCGCAATACTCGCATTCGTCACCGCTATGTGCGTCTTCTTCCTTGTGCGCAGTTACAAGGTAGGCATCGCCATCGGTATGGACAAGTCGGTGCTTAAAAAGACCATCCGCAACAGCGCTATTTTCACCATTCTCCCCTCGGTGGGAATATTGGTGGGTGTGCTTGCGCTGTCGGGCGTGCTGGGCGCTCCCCTTTCCTGGATGCGTCTGTCGGTGGTCGGTGCTCTGCAATATGAGCTGAATGTTGCCGATATGGCGGCAAAAGCATTAGGACTTAAAGAACTTGCTTTGGAGTATATGACCATCGAGGCATACACCACCATATCCCTTGTTATGACGGTGGGTATCCTAGGCGGCGGTCTGCTTTGTATCTTTGTTTTGGGCAAGTACCTTAAAAAGTTCCAAAACAAACCCAAAAAGGTTGAAACCGAAGAGCCGGCACCCGATGCTCCCAAAAAGAAAAAGTCCAACCTTGGCAACATTGCAATGGTTGCAATGTTTATCGGACTTTGCACCGCCTATATCTCATCTTACATAGGCGCTTTTGTATCGGACACCGCCAACTATCTGCCCCTTTTGACCGCGGGAGTTGCCGCCGCGGTAATGGCTCTCTTTTCTTTCATGTCCAAAAAGCTTAAATGGCTCGAAAACTTCGATGTGGCATTGAGTATGCTCATATCTATGGCAGCCGCAGTGCTTGTGGCTTATATATTTTAAAGGAGGTGCCAAATAATGAACGAAATGGAAAAACAGGTCTATTTTGACAAATACAATCGTCAGCTTCACATTCTTGGCAAGGTGCTTCTTGCAGTCTCCTTTATCGCAATGATCGGCTTCTCCTTTATTGCGGGTCTCATCTATGACGCAATGCCCGATCTGGGCGGATTTTTGGCAGGTCTGCTGAATGTTGGTATCATCTACTACCCCGTTGCCATCGTTGAGTTTCTCGTTTACGCACCTATGCTTGGCGTGGGCGGAAGCTACCTGGCATTCCTCACAGGCAATCTTACCAACCTGAAAATTCCCTGCGCCATGAGCGCCCGCGAGCTTTCGGGAGTCAAGCCCGGTACTCCCGAAAATGAGGTCATCTCCACCCTTTCCATCGCATCCAGCGCCATTGTCACCACTGTAATTCTTGCGGCAGGCGTTTTGCTTATGACCCCGCTTCAGCCGGTACTTAGCGCCAAGGTCTTGCAGCCCGCATTCAACAATGTTGTTCCCGCACTTTTCGGCGCTTTTGGTCTTAAATATTACTTAAAGAGCCCCAAGATTGCCGTTGTTCCTTTTATTATAATGACTCTGCTTTGCATCTTTGTCCCCGCTGTGCGGAGTAACACCTCCATCGCCATCATCCCCGCAGGTCTGATGTGTATCGGAATCGGCGCTTTTCTCGACAAGAAAGGCAAGCTGGGTGATCTGTAATGCTTGGATATATTCTTTTGGCTCTGCTTGGCGTGATAATACTTCTCGCCGTCATTTGCATCATCCGCACCCTTTCCTGCAAGCTTCCCGCAGATGCTAAGCTGACTTTAGATCAGCAGGAGACAGACCGCGCCCGTAAATATGCCGAAACTCTGGCAGAGCTTATCCGCTGTGAGACGGTGTCTTCCCGTTATGATGATGACAAGAGCAAGTTCTATGAGTTTCACAAGGTGCTGGAAAAGCACTTCCCCAACATCCACCGTGTTTGCGAAAAGACGGTACTTAACGGCAATCTTCTTTTCAAATGGTCGGGCAAGGAAAAAGGCGAACCCATAATGCTGATGAGCCACCACGATGTGGTGGAAGCTACCGGCAAATGGCAGCACGAGCCCTTTTCGGGTGACATTGCCGACGGCAAGGTTTGGGGCAGAGGTACTCAGGACACCAAGGGCAGTCTTTTCTGCTTCCTCACCGCCGTTGAGGAGCTTATAACAAGCGGCTATACCCCGGCCTGTGATGTTTATCTTGCTTCTTCCTGCACCGAGGAGTTTTCGGGCGAAGGCGGCCCGCTTATTGCAAAATATCTCAAGGATAACGGGGTTCATCTCCGTCTGCTTTTAGACGAAGGCGGAGCGATCCTGAATAAGCCTATCGGCGGCGTAAACGGTACATTTGCCCTTTTGGGCGTGCTGGAAAAAGGCTACGGTGACATTAAGTTTACCGCCCGCAGTAACGGCGGTCACGCAAGCTATCCCAAAAAGAATACTCCCATCCCCCGCCTTTCCAAGTTTGTCTGCGATATCGAAAAGAACGACCCCTTCGTTTCAAAGCTCCACCCCACCGCCGCGGAAATGTTCCGCCGTATGACCCCCTATATGGGCTTTGGAATGAAGCTTATCTTCTCAAACCTTTGGCTCTTTAAAGGCATATTACTTAAGCTGATGCCCGCAATCTCCGCACAGGGTGCGGCAATGCTGAAGACCACCTGCGCATTTACCACCTGCAAGGGCGCAGACGGGCTGAATGTACTTCCTCAGGAGGCTTATGTCACCGCAAATATGCGCTTTATCCACCATCAGCCCACCGATGAAAGCATTGAGATAATGCGCAAAAAGGCTGAAAAATACGGCATTGAGACCGAAGTCATCTACAAAGACTACCCCTGCCCCATCGTAGATCACACAAGCAAGCAGTTTGCCCTGGTTGAAAATGCTGTCAAGCAGGTATACGGAAATATCGGTGTTTGCCCCTATCCCATGACCGGCGGCACCGACTGCAAGTTCTATAATGAAGTAACCGATCACGCAATCAGATTCTCTCCCATTTATATGACTTCTCAGCAAATGTCAAGCATTCACGGCATTGATGAAAATATAACCATTGCATCTATTCCCGACGGCGTTGATTTTTATAAAGAAATAATCAAAGGCGCGTAAATAGAAAGCGGCGCAGTTGTGGAAATTGCGCAGTATCAACGCAAAAGGCGCAACCAATAATAAAATCGATGGATTTTGCGCTGATGCCGTAGGGGAGACTATTAGTCTCCCGCAAGCACAAGCAGTATCGGGAGGATAATATCCTCCCCTACATTGCACGGCAAGTGTTAAGCAGCATCAACGCAAAAGACACGATTTAAGGAGGATATAGATTATGAGCTTCTTGTATTTTCTTGAAAGCATCAGAAATCCCGTACTTGATTTCTTTTTCTCTGCCATTACCCATTTAGGCAGTGAGACTCTGTTTATGGCGATCGCCATTGCGGTGTTCTGGTGCTATAGCAAGACCGACGGATTGTATCTGCTTTCCACCGGCTTTTTCGGCACACTTATCAATCAGTTTTTAAAGCTGGTCTGTCAAGTTCCCCGTCCTTGGGTGAAAGACCCCAACTTTACCATTGTTGAGTCCGCCCGTGCCGATGCAACGGGGTATTCCTTCCCCAGCGGTCATACACAGAGCGCCACCGCATCGCTGGGCTGCACCGCCCGTTTTACCGCAAAGAAGTGGCTTCGTATTCTTTGCATCGTACTGACCGCTTTGGTAGGTCTGTCAAGAATGTATCTCGGTGTCCATACCCCCGCCGATGTGCTTGTTTCATTAGGCATAGGCACCGTGCTTGTTTTTGCTCTCTATCCTCTGTTTAAAAAGAGCGAGGAAAACCCCAAGCTGCTTTTCGGCACTATCGGTGCACTGACCGCACTCTGCCTTGCCTATGTGCTCTTTGTTGAGCTGCACACCTGGCCCGCTGATATTGACGCCTACAACCTTGAACACGGAATCAAAAACGGCTATCTGCTTTTCGGCTGCGGTTGCGCAATGCTTCTTTCTCTGTGGTTGGAGCGCAAGTATGTCAACTTCGACACAAAAGCGCCCATTAAAGGACAGATATTAAAGGTAGTCTTAGGCCTTGTTCTTGTCCTTGCTATCAAGGCAGGACTTAAACCCATATTCAATGCTATTTTCGGCGGTCACCTTGCAGCAAACGCCTTGAGATATTTCTGTATCGTTGTCTTCGCCGTTGTAGTATGGCCTCTTACCTTTAAGTGGTTTGCAAATGGCTGTCCCATGAAAAAATGGGTAAAAAAGACCCTTATCATCACCGGCTGCATCTTGCTTGCTCTTGCCCTTGTTGCAGGCTTTATATTTTGGGATGTGACCCGCGAGACCCCCGATACTCCCGTTTCCACCGATGATTGCACCAATCCCCTTATCACTCCTCTCGGAAAAACAATGCTTTCTTCCCACCGCGCAGGCGGTGATTTTGCCCCCGAAAACACTATGAAAGCATTTAAAGACATAATCGAAGACTCCGACTATACCGTTGATATTTTTGAGTTTGACATTCATCTAACTCTCGACGGAGATTGCATACTTCTCCACGACGACACCCTTGACAGAACAAGTAATTCCGAGCAGCATTTCGACGCGGAAGGTGTTCGCCCCGAAGACAAGACCCTTGCAGAACTTAAGCAACTTAATATGGGTGAAGGCTTCACCGATGCCGACGGAAACAACCCCTATGACGGACTGACCGGTGATGCAGTTCCCGAAGACCTGAAGATAATCACCCTTTCTGAGGCTCTTGAATATTTGGAGAGCAAGGGTTCTTTCCGTTATATAATTGAGATAAAGAGCGCGGGCAGCGAGGGCGAAAAGGCGGCGGACAAGCTTTACAGTACCCTTAAAGATATGAACCTGCTTGACCGCGCCGTGATAGGCACTTTCCATAACGAGATAACCGATTATATGGATAAGACCTATCCCGATATGCTCCGCAGCGCAGGCTTTAATGAGTGCATAAAGTTCTTCATTTATTGCTACTTTAACATTGATACTGACCCCGATACTTGGAAGTTCTCGGCACTGCAGATCCCCACCACCGACTATGTGGTAAACCTAGGCACATCAAGGGTCGTAAATTATGCTCATAAGTATAATATCGCCGTTCAGTATTGGACGATCAATGACACGGACGAAATGAAGCGCCTGCAGAGCATCGGCGCGGATGCTATAATGACCGACATTGCCAACGAAGGACATAAGGTGTTAAATAGGCCTTAATTTTAGAGTTCCCATTTCACGCTGAATACATCGTATTGTTCGCTCGCCGTACAAATAGTACTGTCTTCGCTCACATTACTCTCTCGCTGCGGCTCAGTCACAGTTCGGCTCTGACTGCCACCGGCAGTCATTCACTACCGAACTGCCGCTTCGCTACTCAGCGCGAAATCTGAACTCTTCCCAAGATGCCTTTCTCCGCGAATACCGCAGAACACTCGCTGCGCCGTACAAGGTTCGCTATGCTCACAGTGATATATTTGTCACAATCGTATAAATATTCCATTGTAGGGCAGGGGCTTGCTCCTGCCGTCTGTCACAGCTCTTGTTCTTTGTCTCGCAACGAAATCTGAAATCTCCCCAAACATTTTAAACAAAGAAAGCTGACCAACAATTGTTAGTCAGCTTTCTTAATTGTAGCCTAAAGATCACAATTCTATAGTTATCCCCTTTTTACCATTAGATTGTGAGGTCTACCTCACAATTACCCATAAAATCTGTCGCATAGCGACACCATAACATTTTGCCAACAGCAAAA
Source organism: uncultured Oscillospiraceae bacterium (assembly GCA_964582395.1). GTDB lineage: Bacteria > Bacillota > Clostridia > Oscillospirales > Butyricicoccaceae > RGIG3513. Next base: position 16,047 of record CAZOSH010000007.1, read on the forward strand.
TATATCACAGCCGCGAATGCGGCTATATCGCTGCGTAGCAATATCACATTTGCCGTCAGGCAAATATATCATTGCGAGCATAGCGAGCGCTGTATGGCGGAAGTATTTTTCGCATAACCATCACCGAAATGTCCGCAGAAAAATAAACAAGCAAAAACTCCCGTCGAGGTTGAGCCTCAACGGGAGTTTGACGTTTATATCAGTCTACTTATACAACCAGGAAGAACTTTACAAGGAAGATAGCTGCCAGAACATAGGTCAGCCAGGAAACTTCCTTAGCCTTGCCGGTGCAAAGCTTGATGATGGTGTAGGAAATAAGTCCCAAACCGATGCCGTGACCGATAGAACCGGAAACGGGCATTGCAAGAAGCATAAGGAATACGGGAACCATTTCGGAAACATCATCAAAGTTAACATTCTTAAGGCCTGCAAGCATCAGAACGCCGACATAAATAAG
>CAZOSH010000008.1:0-16261 GCA_964582395.1 uncultured Oscillospiraceae bacterium
GTTTTACCAGCAGGGAGCCTTTTGCCGTTCTTTTTTGTTGCTTCTCCCTTGGTCGAAACTCACCCCACGGCTTCTGCGGAGAGAAGATAAAAGAGTGAATGTATCTTTTGCCTTCTGTTGTTGAGCAGCGAAGCGGCAATGGGGCATAATTTGCTGATAATATTTCCATAAAGATATTGCATTTTGCGGATAAACGCAATATAATAATGGTAGATTGCGGGTAAACGCAAAATGCTTGGAGTGAGGAATATGACCGTAAAATACATATCCGCCAATGAGGCGGCAGAAAAATGGGGGATATCTGTGCGCTCTGTGCAGAATCTTTGCAAAAACGGCAGAATATACGGCGCTCGCCGTTTCGGTAACAGCTGGAGTATTCCCGAGGATTCTGCCCGCCCTGCCGACGGACGCAAAAAAGAGCAGGAAAGTTTTCCCGCCTGGGATCAGCCCCTTGTCAAAAAGACACCATTTCTTGATATGACCGACCTTTACAATGAGCCGGGCAGTGCTGACAGGGTGGCGGAAAGCCTGAGGAATCACAGTGAATCTCAGGCGCTTTTTTCCGCAGAGATAGACTATGCAAGGGGAGAGATTGACAAGGCCTATCAATATTCCCAAGCCATTCTTGAAAGCAGGAGCGGATTTTATGCCGTTCTTGCAGGGGGTACTTTGCTTGCTCAGTGCGCTTTATGGAAGGGCGATATCAAAATGTGGCGTAGGGCAAGGCAACATCTGTACGAAGCGCCCTGCAAAAATGATATCGACCGCGACATAGTGCATCTTGCTACAGCGATTACAGATTGCTCCATCAGGAACACCCGCGATTTCCCCGAATGGTTTTTGAGGGGATGTTTTGATAATCTGCACGCCGATTCCTTTCCCGCGGCAAGAGTGTATTATATAAAATCGTTGATGATAACCACCCAGGTGCTTGCGGCAAACAATGTGGAATATATGGGACTGAAGGGTGTGGAGCTGATGCGCACCCATCCGTTTATTATCGAGCTTGTTACATCTCAGGCGGTAATGGAAAAAACGGTTATGGCTGAAATATACATACGATTATTTGCCACAATATGCTATAATTTCATCGGCGAAAGAGAAAAAGCCGTCAAACATCTTGACCGTGCCATTCAGTTTTGTCTTGCTGACCGTCTTTACGGAATACTGGCGGAAAACCGCCGCAGTATAGGCACCATCCTTGATGAGCGTCTTTCGGCTATTTCACCCGAGGCCGAGAAAAAGGTCAAAGAACTGTACAAGGTCTATAATGCAGGTTGGACGGCAGTGCATAACATAATAATGGAGCGCCGTGTGTTTGAAAAACTTTCCACCCGTGAGCGTGAGGTGGCTCGGCTGGCGGCATTCGGTCTTTCAAATCAGCAGATCGCCGCACAGCTTTACCTGTCGGAAGCATCGGTAAAATCCATTATCCAGATAGCAAAAAACAAAACGGGTGCTATGACCCGAAGCGAGCTTGGCTCATATATATAAAACCTATCCTCAAAAATACCGCTCCGAAAAGCGTTTTGAGGTGGATGTATTTTTAAGATAATTCCCTTATACTTTTATCAAGATGAAAGTATAAGGGATTTTTATTTTTCCCGGGAAAGGAGCGTTGCCACTATGATAATTCCAAAGGAGGGGGATATCTACAAGATCCTATCGGTGGGAGAACATATTTTTGAATTGAGATACGGATATTACGAATCCTTCGAACGAGAACGGGGAGAGCCGGTGGTGCTCTACCCCGACTTGAAAAGTAACAGTCTGTACGATCACGAAGGGTGCAGAATAGTTACTGCGGTGCAGGATGCCTGCGAGCATTACAGTGCACTCAAAAACAGAGAGCAGGAGGGTGTTTGCAGTGAATGCATTTATTACCCCGAAAGCGATACAGATATAGGGATATGTACGTGCAAAGAGACACGGCGAGTATAATAAGGAAATGACAAATATGAAAAAAATACTGATAATGATCTTAGCTTTGAGTATGGCTGCCTTTACTTTTGCGGGCTGTGGAGAGGGAGATACCGACACTTCGCATAAACACACCGCAGAGGGATATTGGTCGGCAGATACAGAAAACCACTGGCACAACTGCACCGAGTGCGGCAGTAAGACCGATCTTGGCAAGCATACCTTTGACGAGGAGGAAATGTGCACCGCCTGCAGAGCAACGGTCTATAAAAATGAAGACGGTTCGGCAGATGTTTATGTGTACGATGAGCAAGGCTCTCTTAGCTTGCAGGCTGGCTATGACTCCGACGGAGAGCAGACCTACATCATCCGCTCGATAAATGAGTATTATGACGACGGCAACGTCAGCGCATATAAGACCTATGTCGACGGGGTTCTGACCGATGAAGCCACTTTCCTCCGTTGCGAAGACACCGAAAACGGTGAGGTGTATATGGCAGAGTACACTGCCTATAACGAAGACGGTTCAAAGAATGTGGAGGTATATGATGAAGCCTCTAACCTACTGACCATTACCTATTATGATTCGGATGGAAACATAACCGCCGTCGAGAGCAATGCCTATGAGTTTGACGACGAGGGCAACCGCCTGAGATATACCACCTATGTCAACGATAAGATAGACCGCGACATTTTTTCCTTTGTATCACAAAATGGCGAAGTGCTTGATTCAAAATGTCTGTACTATAATGAAGAGGGTCAAGTAGAGAGCGAATACATATATGAATATGAGTTTGACAGCGAGGGAAATATGAAGCATCAGGCTCTGAAAATAAACGGCGTATTGAACTATGAATATTACTATTCCTTAGACAGTGAAGGTTTTGTCTACACAAGCAGAGAGATAACCTATGACGAAAACGGCAATGTTACTGGGGATATAAGCTACGATGCCGAAGGAAACGAGATCGAATAAAAGGAGAACAGGATTATGACTAAAAGATTTTTAAGTATGCTTCTCGCCATAATGATGGTGGTTGGACTGATGCCTGCCGCATCGCTTACGGCGTTGGCGGCGACGACCACCTACGACCTCTGGGTTGGCGGCGAGCAGGTCACAAGCGAGAAGCTGACCGTTGCCGGCACTACCGGCACGGCGACCTATGATCCCGACACCAATACCCTCACGCTGAACGACTATACCTACGAAGGCGCGGGACATGCTGGCCGTATGGACTGTGGTGCTATCTATTACGGTGGTGCTGACACGCTGAAGCTGGTTTTGGTGGGCGAAAACAGTATCACCCATACGCCTGATAACGCAAGCTACAGTTCCTGTATATACGTGAGTAGCGATCTCATGATTTCCGGCAACGGCGATCTGACCGCCAACGGTGGTGCAGCCGAATATCAAAGCCGCGGCATTCATGTCGATGGCAATATCACTCTCTCGGGTGGCTCGGTAACTGCCACCGGTGGCACGTCCAACATAGGCAACAGCAGCGGAGTGTATTCCTATGGCGGCACTATCAGCGTCTCCGGCGGTAAACTGGCAGGCAACGGTGGCGCGGCCTACTCCTTCAGCAGCGGTCTGTTTGCTGATGATGGCAATATCATCGTCCTCGGCGGAGAGTTGGTAGGCACCGGCGGCGCGTCCTGCTTCGTCAGCGTCGGTCTGCATGCCAAGAGCATCACCGTTTCGGGCGGTACAGCGGAAGCAACCGGTGCTATGGTTACCACCGAATCCGCCAGTAGCCGCGGTGCATATACCATTATGGGCAGCATCACCGTTTCGGGCGGCAGTCTGACCGCGACTGGCGGTACATCTGCAAATGCCGGCAGCAGCTATGGTGTATGGGCTGATATGAGCGAGATCATCGTCACGGATGGCAGTCTGATAGCGACCGGCGGCAAAGCCGACAGCAGTGAAGGTGCACATGCAAACACCATAACCGTTTCGGGCGGTGTGACTGTTGCGCAGGGCGGTACTGTAGCATTCAACAATGTGCCGACCGTCGAAAATGCGCTTGCGGTTTACGATGCAAACGACAATGTCATCGAGAATCCCAGCTGGCAAGGCAACGGCGCGCTGACTTACGCAAAGATCGCAGAGGCTTCCTCCGCCCCAACTGCCTACACCGTCACTGTCTCCGACACAATCGAAAACGGTACGGTCGAAGCGGACGTTTCCGAAGCCGCAGAGGGAGACACAGTAACTCTGACGGTAACACCTGCAGAGGGCTATGAACTGGATGGCCTGACCGTCACCGATGCAAACGGCAGCCCCGTCACCGTTGAAAATAACACCTTCAAGATGCCTGCAAGTGATGTTACGGTTACAGTGACATTTAAGGCAGTGGTGGCTGCCCACTATCACCCCGTCTGCGGCACGTCCTGCGACCATACCGGAAGTGATGCCCATAGCCCGGTAAATTGGATTGCATGGGCATCCACCACCTCCCTGCCTACAGAAGCCGGATGCTATTATTTGACAAATAATGTGACGGTCACCGGAGACTGGGATGTACCTGGCGGTGATACGAAGATTTGCCTCAACGGTTATACTCTAAAAACCACGAGTGTTATCGCCGACGGCGAAACTTTAACCATTTGCGATTGTAAGGAAACCGGTAAGGTTTACAGCGGATCGAGCGGCTTTTATAACAGCAGATCGATTGTGAACAACTCCGGCACCTTCAATCTGTATAGTGGTTCGCTCAGCGGAAACTTTCAGACCAGCGGAGGGGCTGCCGGTGTCCGAAATAAAGGCACCTTTAATATGTATGGCGGCTACATTACCAAAAACACAGCGTCTTCTGCCGGTGGCGGCGTGTACAATGAAAGCGGTGCTGTCTTCAATATGTACGGCGGCTATATTACCGAAAATAACGGCGGCACAGGCGGTGGCTTGTACAATTCGGGCAAATTCAATATGTACGGCGGCGAGATCACCGGCAATAAGACGGATATGGATTCGTATGGCGGTGTGTACAGCGCAAGCAGCATCAACGTTTCCGGCAAGGTAATTATCAGCGGCAATAAGAACAAAGATGGAAGTCCGAGCAACTATTGTTCTGCTAATAATGGAGCCGTGATTGTGATCGCGGGTTCGCTGGAGGAGGGTTCCTCCATCGGCGTGACACGTTACCAGAATGTCGGCGCGATAACCACCGGCGGCGACGAATACATTGATTATTTCTTCAGTGATAACGCACAGTATTTCGTAGAGAAAGACGGCGACAATCTGAAACTGTCCGAAGAGGAATTTACTGTCACTGTGACCAGCAATAATTCAAACTGCGGCACGGCTTCTGCTGATCTGACTTCCGGCGTTAAGGGAACGAAGGTCACACTTTCAGCCACTCCGGCTGAAGGCTACCGTTTGAAAGAGTGGAAGCTGCTTTCCGGAGAAGGAACGCTGTACCAAAGCGGCACCTTCAATATCGGTACGGAAAATGCTGTAATCCAGGCTGTGTTTGAAGAAATTCCCAAACACACCGTAACTGTTATAGACGGCGAGGGTAGTGGCACTTATGCGGTAGGCGATACAGTCACCATCAAAGCCGACAATCCCCCCACAGGCAGTCAATTTACCGGCTGGACAGTTACAAGCGGCAGTGTCACCCTTACAGATGCATCAGCAGCAGAAACGACTTTCACTATGCCCGCAGGCAATGTGACTGTCAGCGCAACATTTAAGCTTTCCCATATCCATGGACTTAACGATGGCGGTAATGATCTGGATTGGATACCTATCACATCCTTTTCTCAGATCAAGGGAGAGGGCAATTACTACCTTGCAGACGGCTTCAGCCTCGGATATTACGATCGCACCGTCAAGGCTGACGGAGCTAAGGTAAATCTCTGCCTCAATGGACAGACAATTACCTACGGCTATGCGATCATTGTAAGCGATGTTACACTGAGCATCTGCGATTGCTCTGCCGATGGTGCAGGCTCGCTTGTGTGCAAGGTGGAAAACTCGGGTACGATCAATCTGTACAGCGGCACTGTGGGTAAGAGCATCACAAATAAGGCAAATGCTGTACTTAATATCCACGGCGGAACCGTAGCAGATACCGTTTCAAATGAGGCAGACGCCGAAATGAATATGTACGGCGGCAAGCTTGAAACCACCAATATTGGCATCAAGAACAGCGGTACAGTGAACATTTCGGGCGGTACGGTTACCTCCGCAAGAAATGCAATCGAGGCAAACTCAGGCAAAGTGACCGTATCGGATACAGCAGTAATTTCAGGAACAGGCTCAGGTTGGTCTACGATCAACATCTACAAGGATGCTGTGGTAAATATCACAGGCGGAACCGTAAAGCACGATAACGGCAGTGTGACTGTCAATGCTACTCATAATGCGGCAGGCGAGCTTAATATTTCGGGCGGTACGGTTACCTCATCGGGCAAGTCTGAAACACTGTATCTCCTCGGCGCGGAGCTTGATGTTACGATCACAGGCGGCTCTATTACCAATACCTACGGCAGCGCAAGCTATGCAAGTAACGCCGGTCAGCGCTACGGCTGGGCGATCGATGTTGTCCAGGTCAAATCCCTGACCATCTCAGGCTCCCCCGTAATCAACCGTATTTACTTGCCCACAGGTTACACCCTTACCATCGGTGAGAGCGGACTGAATGTTGCCACTCCCATTGAGATCCATTGCGCAACTTATCCCACTGCAGTTACCGGTCAGAACAGCACCGATTACAGCAGCTGCTTTACTCCCAGAAATGGCTCTTTCGCCATCGCAAACAAGGACAATACAGTCTGGTTCACCCAGACGGCAACCGTTGTCTATACCGACGGTGTCGACGGCAAGGAGATCTTTGCCGATCAGAGCTATGATACATATCTCGGATTTGATACTCCCGCGTTTGCGGGCACGCTCCTGCGTGAAGGCTATACCTTTGCAGGTTGGAGTCCCGAGACAGGTAAGACCGTAGAAGGTTCTGAGACCTATAAGGCACAGTGGACAGCTAATACCTATACCGTCACTTTTGACAGTAATGGAGGCGCGGCGGTAACATCCATCCTTGTTACATATGACCAGAAGTACGGAAGATTGCCTTCCACTTCGGTAACCGGTCTTTCCGGCGGTGACAAGATATGGTATCTCGTTGACGAGAACGGAAATGTCACCGATATAAACATTACCGCAAACACTGTTGTCAGTGCGGCACGCGACCATACACTGATGGCGGTCCGCAAGGTGCTTGCACCTACCGTTTCGGTCAAACTGACCGCACCGGGCTGTATTTCCGACAGCTATGCTTATTACAACCCCGCAGATTCCACCCGTATATTGACTGCATCCATAGGTAACAAGAATGATGCCGTCTTAGACTATACCTATCAGTGGTATAAGGACGGTACGGCAATCGACGGCGCCGAAAGCCCGGTACTGACCCTTGACGGAAATGTTTCCGACTCCGGTACCTATAAGGTAGTGGTGACCGCAAGCCTTAAGAGCGGAGCCGGCATCGTTGTCACTGAAAAAACCGCTTCCGGTGAAAAGGAACAAAAGGTCAAGATCGCCCGAGCTGCCAACACTCTGCTCTATGATGCTAACGGCGGAACAGGCGGAGCGACAAGCAATTACAGCGGCGGCGCAACTATTAAAACATCAGGCAATATCCCCGCCAAGACAGGTTATACCTTTGCAGGTTGGGACACTGCAGCTGACGGAAGCGGTGAAAGATACGCCGCAGGGGAGCTGTACACCTTTGTAAATGATAACGGAAACGGCGGTTGCAAAGTCACCCTTTATGCACAGTGGACAGCTAACACCTATACCGTAGTATTTGATATAAACGGCGGTTACGGATCAAAAGAGATTACCCAGCAGATGACCTACGATGTAAGCGCAAAGCTTACTGAAAATACTTACTCGGCATTTCATTATTACTACAACGGTTGGAATACCAAGGCTGACGGAAGCGGCACAAGTTACGCTGACGGCGCCGAGGTGATCAATCTGTCGAGTCAGGCAGGAGAGACCGTAAGACTGTATGCCCAATGGATCGCAAAGCCTTCCTATGATATTAAGCTTGAGGTAAGCGGTGCCGGCAAGGCAAGCCTTGATATGAATAAGGCTATCTACAGCGAGACGGTCAGAGTAAGGATTAAGGCGGATGAGACATACAGTCTGTTAAGCATCAAGGCCTATACCTCAGATGGAACGGAAGTGGAATTGAAGGCAGAGAATAATGCATATTCATTCAGTATGCCTGCGAAAGCCGTTACCGTCAAAGTGGTATTTGAAGAGGCTCGGCATATTTGTCCCTCTGAGCCCTATTCCGATGTTGATACAACCAAGTGGTATCACGAAGCCATTGATTATGTCATTGAAAACGGATTGATGATAGGCACCGAAGAAGGAACATTTGCTCCTCACCTTGAGACATCCCGAGCAATGATAGCAACCATTCTTTACCGTCTCGAAGGGGAGCCTGAGGTGGATGATACCAAGTCATTCCCCGATGTAAAGCAGGGTGTATGGTACACCGATGCTATTGCTTGGGCAGAGGCGAACGGAATCGTTATCGGCTATGACACGGGCAACTTTGAGCCTGAGCGCAATGTATCCCGACAAGAACTTGCGGTCATACTTTACAGATACGCAGCGTTCAAGGGAATGGACACTTCTGCAAGAGCAGAACTGAGCGAGTTTGCCGATGAGAGCAGTGTCTCCTCTTGGGCAAAGGATGCAGTTCAGTGGGCGGTTGCAGTAGGAATTCTTGAAGGCGACGATGAGAAGAAAATCGAAGCAAAGGAATATGCAGAAAGATGTGAAGTCGCGGCAATGATCCGCAGATTTACCCAAGAATAACAATTAAGACCTCTCACGCTATGTAATAAGAGAGGCTACCGTGTTGCAGTGTATTGACAGACGTCCTCTACTGTCATCTCAACACGGTAGCCGCTTCTTGTATAAATAAAAGCCTCATCCATAATGGGTGAGGCTTGAAAATTAATATACATCGTGGAGCGATTTGTAAAACTCAGCATAATCTGAGCGGTTATTGTTGGTGAACTCGATGGCCTCGCGGGGATGGCGGTTGAGCATTCCCGTGAACATATACTGCAGGTCATAGCCCCACTTTACCCCCGATTCGCGGAGGGGCTTCATATATTTCTCAATGAAGATGAGCAGGTGATAGAGATTGTATTTTGGGTTTTTAAGGAAGCCCAGCAGCAGCTCGGTTGAGCAGTTGCCTGCGCCTCTGCCGATTCCCTGAACGGTGGCATCCATATAGGAAAGACCGTAGGACATTGTCTCAATAGTGTTTGCAAAGGCGAGATTCTGATTGTTATGCGCGTGGAAGCCTATCTTTTTATCGGTGCCTTCCACCGCCTTGATATACAGCTTGGCAAGTTCCGAAGCGTTTTCGGGGTAGAGTGAGCCGTAGCTGTCAACAAGATAGATAACGTCAACGGAGGACTGTGAAAGCATCTGCAAAGACTGCTTTATCTGGTCGGCGCTTACCTGAGATACCGCCATAATATTGCAGGCGGTCTCATAACCCAAGCCGTGAAGATGCTCGATCATCTCCAACGCGGCGGGGATCTGGTGGATATAGCAAGCCACGCGAACCATATCTATAACGCTGTCCTTCTTGGGCAAAAAGTCGGTCTTATAATCGCATCTGCCCACATCTGCCATAACGGCGATCTTAAGGTCGGTATGATTATCACCTACGATCGCGCGCAAATCTTCTTCTTTGCAGAATTTCCACTTGCCGAACTCGTTTTCGTCAAACATCTTTGTGCTGGCACGGTAGCCAAACTCCATATAGTCGATACCGCTTTTTACATTGGTGCGGAAAAGTGCGGAAACAAACTCATCGGAAAATCCGAAATTATTGCAAAGACCACCGTCACGAATGGTAGCATCAACCACCTTGATGTCCTCACGGACACTCATCAAAGTACCTTTTCTTTCGCTCATAATTACCTCACTAAGTCAGATTTATTACTCTGTCAGTATAACATTATCCGCATGAAATCACAAGAAAATTTGCACTGAAACCTATAAAATGTTACAATATTAACAATATAACCAAAGGAGGAGCAGTATGAAGCTGATTTCCTGGAACGTAAACGGCTTTCGCGCCGTACTGAATAAAGGCTTTGAAGAGTTTTTCAAAGAGGCCGATGCCGATTTTTTCTGCCTGCAGGAGACAAAAATGCAACCCGGTCAGGCAGAGTTTAACCCCGAGGGATATTTTCAGTACTGGTATTCTGCTGAGAAGAAGGGCTATTCGGGCACGGCAATATTTGCCAAAAAAGAGCCGGTTTCGGTGCAATACGGCATCGGCATTGCCGAGCACGACACCGAGGGCAGGGTCATAACGCTTGAATATGATGACTTTTATCTGCTCAATGTCTATACTCCCAATGCCCAAAGAGAGCTTGCAAGGCTTGATTACCGTATGAGCTGGGAGGATGCTTTGCGGGAATATATCAAGACCCTTGACAGCAAAAAGCCCGTCATCTACTGCGGTGACCTGAATGTGGCTCACAAGGAGATCGACCTGAAAAATCCCAAGACCAACCGGTTCAGCGCAGGCTTTTCCGATGAGGAAAGGGGAAAGTTTACGCAGTTGCTTGATAGCGGATTTTGCGACACCTTCCGTACTCTTTATCCCGATATGGTCAAATACTCTTGGTGGAGCTATATGTTCAAAGCAAGGGAAAAGAATGTAGGTTGGCGCATTGACTATTTTGTGGTGTCACAGCGCATTATGGACAAGGTACGGGACAGCTTTATCCTCAATGAGATACAAGGCTCTGACCATTGCCCCGTAGGAATAGAGATAGAATTGTGAGAATGAAATAAATCTCTTGTGAGATTTATGAAATATCCTGTGGATATTAAATATTGCAGAGCAATATGAAATACGCTGAAGCGTATTGTGTATAAAACAAAGCCCATCCAATTGGATGGGCTTTGTTTTATACTTTCAAGTTTATTCGTTTAACAAGGATTGCGGCGATGATGCCGATGACGATTCCTGCCAACGTGCCGCTGAGTACAAGGAACGGCGCATAATACCTGAGCAGGTCGGTTCCCATAAGGATGCAAGCCATACCGATCTGACCCAAATTATGTACCACGCCGCCCACTACCGACACGGCAACGGTTGAGAACCAATCGGTCTTTTTCAGCACTATCATAAAGATAAGGCTGAGTACAGCGCCTGTTGCGCTGTAAGCAAGGCTGACCACACTGCCGAAAAGTATGGCAATGAGCAGCACGCGGACAAGGGAGACGATGGAAGCATACTTCCAATCCATTTTATACAGTGCAAAGACTACCGCAATATTGGCAAGACCCATTTTTATACCGGGAATTGGCACAAAGGTGGGTATCTGACTCTCAATAAAGGACAGTATCATTGCAAGGCTGACAGAAAGAGCCAGCAATGTCAGTTTTGATGCTTTCATAATTTTCTCCGCTTAGCTTACAAGGTCAACATCGCTGTTATCGCCGCCGTAGACGGTGACTGTCAAAAAGTTGGGGCGGCAGGCGATGGACTGACCGCTAATGTGTATCTTGCCCTGCTTGACACAGAGCTGATCGGGACATTCTGCGTGGCTTATCCACGCCTTTCCGTCCTTGATGACCAAGGTGTTTGTGCCGCCGTTAAGCTCATATTCGCCATTCTGCTCTAAGCTGTAACGGGCGACCTCAACGCCGTTGACTTTTACAACAACTCTCGCGCCTTCCTCAGCGCCGAGAAAGAACAGTAGAAAGAGTCCCGCGGCAATGAGAAGAAGCGCGCAAATAAGGATTATATCCCGTTTTGTTTTACTCATTAAAACTGGAACTGGAATGCCAGCATTGCAAGAACCATTATGCCGGCGGTGAGAAGTGAGATGGGCAGACCACGCAAGGAAGCGGGAACGGCGTCTTCATAAACGAGAACACTTTTAAGCTTTGCATAGACAGTCATGGTGAGGGTGAAACCGATACCGACTGCAACCGAGGTAATAACAGCCTGCAGGAAGCTGAGATCGGCGCTTTGGATGCAAAGACCGAGAACGGCGCCGTTTACAGTAAATCTTACGAAGTCATATTTGGAGCAGCCGATGCCCAGCATCTTTGCGAGAATGCGGATAAGCTCAACTACTATAAGGACAACAAGAACGAAAACCATAGTCTGAAGATAAGGAACGCTCTTAAGGACGAAAGTATTTAAAGCCCAGGTTATCATTGTGCAGATCAGCATTACAACGGTAGTGCTTAGTCCGAGGATAAGGGATTTTTTGGAAGAACGCTCGTTTTCAAGCACTGAGCCTGCGCCGAGGCACTCAACAAGCGCAATATTTTCCGAGAAAATACTTGCAAGCAGTATTCCGAGAATCATCTCAAAGGTCATTTACTTATCCTCCTTTTCTTCGATCTTGTGCAGACCCATGATCTTGTTGATGACAGCCACAACGATGGCAAGGATCACATAACCGCCGAAAACACCTGCGATAGATGAGATCTTGTAGTCTGCCATAAACTCAATGGGCTGACCCCAAACAGATCCGCTGCCGATAAACTCGCGGATAAGCGCGCAAATTATCATAATAACTGTGAGATACACGGCTGTTATAAGCGCGGTCTTTATGGGGAATATATTACCCTCTGCATTTTCATTACCGTCATGGTAGATTGCCGCGCTTACGGCAATGGTTGCAAGGTGAACACCCAGCATATTGGCAATGTCGGGAAGCCAAGCCTGCATAAGCATACCGATGATGGAAACAAATCCTGTAATTATCAAAAGGTATGCGGGAAACTGTGCATATGAGGGTATGATCTTGCCCAGTGCGGTAAGAACAAGTGAAGTCAAAAGCATGGAGATCAGCACTGCTGCGCCCATACCGAGGGCTGCCTGAAGGTTGGAGCTTGATGCCATTACGAAGCCTGCGCCAAGCATAAGAAGGAGGGAGGGAGTGTCCTTGAGGAGCTGTGATAATTTATTTGTTTTCATTATTGTACTCCTCCTTTGACAGAATTAAATGCTGCAAATGCATCCTCGGTAGCCACCTTAATGGCATTGGAGCTCATAGTTGCTGCAGAAATTATGACTTCCTCACCGGTAAAGGTGTCGCCTGTTATGCCCACAAAGCCTTCTCTGTAGTTTTCGGGAAGTCCCTTAAATCCGCCGTATGTTTTGAAATCGTGCTCTTCAAAGACATACTGATCGGCATCGGTCTGAGCAATAGCGCCGTTTGTATCAATGATGAAATAAATGTTCATTACGCGGGAATCCCAACCGATGCTTCTTGATAAGAATGCATAATAGGTGGCATCACCTGCGGTAAAGCTGATAGCCGAAGCCACTGTGTTAAAGGTCTTGACCTCAACTGCGGTGACGTTTGCAACACCGGTCATCATCTTACCGACCTTGTCGGTGAGAGCTTGAGTATAATTGGTCTGATTTGCCGCGGCGTGTGCCTTAGCTTCGTCAGCGATAGCCGCCTTGTCTGCGGTAACATCAACGCCCTCAACATTGTATACGGCACAAACACCGGTAGCATTGACAATGGCAAGGAAGCTTGCGTCGCCTTCGGTGACGATATAAGCAAAGCCTGTTTCGTTTTCAGCCTTCATTGCCTTTACAATATTGCCGGAAGCAGTAACTTCAGCGAGCTTTCCATAACCCTTGGTAACGGTGGGGATAAGCTCCTCAAGGATCTGAGCGTCAGACTTAACACCTGCGGTGATCATATTGTTGGAAATGAGAACTTCAAAGGCAAAGGAAACTGCGCTGCGGAAGGATTCGGAAGAATGGGTGCTTCCCGATACAATTCCCACATCTGCAAGAGCGGAATCCTTACCTACAAAGGTGGATGTATAGTTGGGATCTTTATTGAAGATGTTATATGCCTCGGTGTCGTGGTAGCTTTCGTTGTTTACACCTATTATCTTGCCGTCTGTGGAGATGCCGACCAGAACAAGGTTGGGCTCACTTCCGTGGCTGTCCTCACTGGTCCAAGCCACTTCGACCACATATCCGAAGCCGTTCTTGGTTTCTTTGTGAACCGCAACTATCTGGGCGATCCTCTTGTCGTTAGCGGGGCTGACCAACTTTTCGGGTAAGGTAAGGGTAGAAGTTATATCCTCGTATGCCTTTGCGCCGTCGGGCATTACCGCGTCAAGCCGCGCGCTTGCGGCGCCTGCCTGATTAGCCTCGATGATAGGAGCGGTATAGAAGTTAAGTCCGAACATTGCACCGCCGAATACGGCAACGATGACGAGAAGTATTACTAATGTTTTCAAAAGCTTCATTACTTAACACCTCCCAGAGTCTTTTTCTTTGTCCAATCGGAAATGAAGGGAGTGAGAATGTTCATAATAAGTATTGCGATGGAAACACCCTCGGGGTAAGAGCCAAACTGTCTGATGGCAAAGGTGAGGAGACCAGCGCCTACGCAGAATATCACTCTGCCCCACTTTGTGTTGGGGGTGGTTACATAGTCGGTAGCCATAAAGATAGCACCGAGAAGCAAACCGCCCGCAAATACGTGCTGAAGAGCGTAGGTTACATCAAATCCTCCAAAGATGAGGTAGCAGACAAATACGGTTGCCGCAAAGGATGCGGGGACATACCACTTTATGACCTTGCGGTAAACAAGGTATGCAAAGCCGATGAGCAGTGCAATGCCGCAGGTCTCACCGATAGCGCCGCCGTGAACACCAACTAAAAGCTGGAGAACCGAGGGAGCGCCGCTTGCAGCCTCTGCAACGCCCTTATTAAGAGCAACCAAAGGAGTTGCGCCTGAAACGATATCCGCGGCGGGGACGGCGTTACCGAGGAAACTCAGATCAAAAATAGGAGCTGCGGTAACAACTGCGCCCACCGAGCCAAAGGTTAGAAGCATAAATACACGGGCTGTGATGGCGGGGTTGGCGATGTTCTTGCCAATTCCACCGAAGAAGCACTTGACGATCAGAATAGCAAATACTGAGCCTACAATACACTGCCAAAGCTCAACATTGGTGCTGAGGTTAAGGCCGAGAAGAAGACCGGTAACCACTGCGGAAAGATCGCCTGTGGTTTGCTTTTTCTTGGTAAACAGATTAAAGAGGAACTCGGTAGCCACTGCACTTGCAACGCAGGTGAGAACTACCAAAAGTGCCTTGAGACCGAAGATAATGATACCTGCAACCGTTGCGGGAAGCATTGCAATAATAACATCCAGCATTATGTTGCGGGTGGAGGAACCCTTCTGGTGAATATGGGGAGTAGAGGAGATATGAAGCTTGCCCATTATTTGTTACCTCCTTCTTTTTCTTTCTGCTCTGCTGCGTACTTTTTGAGGAAATCCTTGGCATCCCAGTTGATCTGGAGCAGAGGGCGGTTTGCGGGACATACATAATTGCAGCAGGCGCAGTCAACACACTGACGAACACCGGTGTCGATGAGCATTTTTGCTTTCTTATGGGGATCTTTGATATTCATCACGCGGTCAACATCTGCAACCGAAATGCCGATGGGGCATTTTTCAATACATCTGCCGCAGTTGATACAAGCTGATGGGTCGGGAAGAACAGCTCTCTTTTCATCGAAAACAAGAACTGCGTTGGAGACCTTAACAATAGGATCGTCCACCGAGCAGACTGCAGTGCCGTTCATAGGACCGCCCACAACTATCTTGCCGGGCTCGGTCTTGAGACCGGTGATCTTAAGCAGTTCACTGATAGGGGTACCGATGGGAGCGATAAGGTTCATAGGTTTGTCCACTGCGGGGCCGTCAACGGTAACGATCCTCTCAACCAAGGGCATACCGGTGTTGAGGTATTCAGCCATCTTTGCCAGAGAGGAAACGTTGATAATGAGAGCGCCGAAGGAGGGAAAACGTCTGCCTGCAACGGCAACTCTGCCGGTTGCATTGTAAAGCATTACCTGCTTTGCTCCCTGAGGATAGATAGTCTTGAGCTTGTGAATGACAACATAGTCCTTGCCCGCGAAGGTCTGCTCTAAAACTTCGATGGCATCTGCCTTGTTGGTCTCGATACAGATCTTGAAGGTGGCATTGCCGAGATACTCGCTCATATACTTGCGGAGATATTCGATACCGTCGGCAATAAGCTCGGGATGGGCAAGCATCATTCTGTGGTCGCTGGTGATATAAGGCTCACACTCCGCCGCGTTTATAAGTACGGTGTCGACCTTGTAATCGGGATTGGTTGCTTCGTTGAACTTTGCCCAAGTGGGAAAAGCCGCACCGCCCAAACCGACGATACCCCCCTCTCTTACAGCCTGAAGGAAGCTGTCACAATCGGTGATCACGGGAGGCTGTACAGTCTCGGAGACCTCCATTTTTC